>NZ_JAMJFW010000017.1:0-83986 GCF_023544405.1 Enterobacter cloacae complex sp. OE43NF | reverse complement strand
TGGATAGTGGATATTGAAGGGCTGGTGCGCTGGGAAGGGGGGAACAGTGCCTGGGGCAAGCTGCTGCGCGAGAGCGAGACGCAGGGATCAGGATATTCCCAGAACATGCGGATGCAGGGGGAACTCCTGCATCGTGAGACAGGGTTGCACGACAATCAGTTTCGGTATTTTTTGACCTGGCCGATTACTCTGAGGTACAGAAATGAAGAGAGATGACAGCGCTGTTGCATGGATCGGATATAGACACTGCACTTTCAATAGACTCCTTCACAAGGTGATTCGTGGTGGTTTGATGCATTAAGGAACGTGAAATCTTTCTGAAAGGACTTTTAAGAGCCTACATTGAGGTGATGTTACCATGATAAATGATAATAAACTTATTGATTATGCGCGAGAAAAAATACCGAATGAATATAATTCTTCTTTAAATAAAAATAATAATGTTCAATGTGCATCATTTATAAACAATACTCAAGATGAGTTGCGAATAATGAAAGCGCATAAAAATAATACAAAACTTACAGGGTTGAAGGTAGAAGGTCTTGATGAATTAATTATTGCTCTTGAAAATTTTGATGAAGAAACTGTCTTAGTAATTAATATCCGAACTAAGTTATTTTCCTTTAAAATTTATTTAGATAAAAATAATGCTCCACTGGGTGTTATAATCCTTAAGTTAAAAAAGAAAACCGACGAAGATATTCGATTTGGGCGAGATGTTCTTGGCATTACGACTCCTCCTCCTGACATAGAAAATGATTAGTCTTTATTGCTTAAACTGGTGTACAGACCAACCAGAATCTCCATGCGTAGCGTTCCGGTATGTATTTAGACTTGCATACATGGCTCCTTTGGAAAATGGAAACACAGTTTTAGGCGCATACCAGAAATTGGATATGCTAAAATAAATCGGAATAAGAAATCAGAGAAGCCGGTCATGAATTACGATTCATATAATGAAGTACTAGATTACCTCAATGTTTTTTTCAACGAAAGAGTGAATTCATCAATTTATTTGGAAAAACTAATGACTTTGATCGAAGGATCTCGCTCTGAAAAAACGGTGATGATAAGAGCTATTTATGAAACATACATGCAGTATGTAAAACAAAATAGAGATGGCATAAAAGTTAGCGCAGGGGAAAAAGAAATGTGGATTGACTTATTGCACCATTGGCAATAAGACTTTATTGTTATGCGCATGTAATTGTAAATGTTATAATAAATGTGATTTGTACACGGAAAATTCTCGTCATATGGTTGTTATCATGTTAAGTCGAATATATCATTAAGATCTTGTTAGACAGTCAAAAGTAAAGCAGGGGAACATGATTGCATTAAATTTAAATCCGATTACCGGTGATCTGAAATTTGATGATCTGCCTTTGGGAATGGATACTGAAGAAGGCTTTTGTAAGAGTGGTTTATACCACGAATTAATCAAGCGCAAAGCTGTAAATAAAATCATGCCGAATCACTACCTTGTTGACTCAGTAGCGTTTTTCGACAAAGAATTTCAAGTTACTATACGCCCAGTGTGCTATGGATTTCCTTTTATGCTTCATCTTGTTGATAAAAATAGTCAATACTATAACGCATTAAATGACTGGAATGCGCGAACTAATATTCATATGCTTAATGACTCAGTGAAAAGCTTGTCTGATTGGCTGAAAGAATCATTAAACCTGGAAACGCCTGACACCACGGAAACAGACATGATGAGATGGCGCTTTGAATGGGGGCGGGTTTCCGTCTCATATGAGATAAAATCATTTAATCATGGGATATATATAGTTTGGAATATAACATAGTCACTTTCAGATAAGATGGTTTAGATATGTTAGAAATGCATTTTGATGTTAATAGTGGCTTGGTGGCCATTGATAACTACCCCCTTGAATTAAAGGATTTAGAGACGTTTAAAAATTCGGAGTTTTACAAGTTATTCTCGCCATTTACGACAATAGGCCATTATTACTTCTCTATTGATAATATAGATGGGAAGATCAAACTTTCATTTTGGAACTGAGGCCTTCAGTGTTTTCTTTTTCCCCTTCAATATTCCTTACAAGTAAGAATGGAAATTTTTATAAAACTTTAGGAGATTGGAATAAAAGAGCCAATTTGAGTAATTTATCTGAAGAAGAACAACGCTTGACAGCATGGATTGAGAGTGAAATAACCTCGCACCCCAAACTTAAAATTATCACTCCCCCATATGGAATTCAATGGGATCATGAATGGGGAAGAATTATTGTACAGTCTAATGAAAAAAGCTTCGATTGTGGTATTTATATCGAATGGAATGTTTGATTAAATAATGTTAGTGATTAATAAATCGCCCCGTTTTCTTCTCACTTTACTTGATTAACAAATTCAAAAGTTTAAAAGAAATGAAAATAACTAATCGACTGAAAAAGAAAATATTAGTCCTGGATGGCATAGATAATGAATTTATAGATTATGGCACAGAAATAACATGCCCTGAATGCGAGGGTGTAATAATCTATTCCATCGTGAACTCATATGAGTTTGACTTGCTTTCTGAAGAGGTAAAATACTTCCTGGTTAAGAAAATGAGAGGTGTGAAGCTCGTCAGTGACAATAATATATATATTTATGATGACAGCCAACTAAATGTTTCGCAAAACACATGTTCAAAGTGTTTAAAAGAGTTTTCTACTGTATTAACGTATAAAGAAGTGCAGCCAGCCCGATACCGGGTTTATCTTGTGGGGCTTTTTGAAGGTGATTTGAAACAGTTCAAACTTTAAAAGTTGAGGTTTGCCAATGATTGAAAATCTCAGTTGTAGTAAAGAGAATGACCTGCTTCAATGGGCATGTAGTGAAAGTAACATACTGGTTAATATGCCATTTTTAGACTATGCAATGGTCGACTCAACACGCCAGTTAGTCTTTGCGTTAAGCGAGCCAAAGCCATTACAAACCGTTTTGACCATCTTCAATGCTCAGGGCGACAAACTATTTTGGTCTGCACCTCCTGAAGGCGCGACTTTCTATTACTTAACATTCAACCTGTCAAAGGAAGTGGTCGTTGTCTGTAGCTATCCAGAAAAAAAAAACGGCTGGCATGATTGGTTTTACTCCTGGGATATGACGCGTAACGCGTTGTCTTGCTCAGGCCCTGCATATTAAGATCAAATGCGCCCAAAATGATAACAATAACCGGGTGGCAAAAGAGGTACTGCATAAGCAATTCCAACAAGCGGCTAAAAACACAGCTGAGAGGCAAAGCATGAGCACAGTTTATATTGTCATTTTAACCTATATCAAACCACTCGAAGAGATTGATGCAGCGATACCAGCGCATGTTGAGTGGCTAAAAAAGGGGTATGCAGAGGGGATTTTCCTCGCATCCGGAAGACGGGTCCCGAGAAACGGTGGTGTCATTCTCGCTAAATGTGAGAGTCTTGCCTCACTTGAAGAGCGACTACGCGAGGATCCGTTTCAAAGGTTAAAGCTTGCGACGGCTGACATTATTCCTTTTGAACCCAGCATGAAAACAGAACGCTTAGCCAATGTGTGCTGACCGCGCAATAAAAAAATCCACGCCAAAGCGTGGATTTTTTTCATTCATACCGACTCAGACGTTAAACAGGAAGTTCATCACATCGCCATCATTAACGATGTAGTCTTTCCCTTCAGCACGCATCTTGCCGGCTTCTTTCGCGCCTTGCTCACCCTTGTAGGTGATGAAGTCTTCAAACGCGATAGTCTGCGCACGGATAAAGCCTTTCTCGAAATCGGTGTGGATCTTGCCCGCAGCCTGTGGAGCCGTTGCGCCAACAGGGATAGTCCACGCACGCACTTCTTTCACCCCAGCGGTGAAGTAGGTCTGCAGGTTGAGCAGGGCATAACCTGCACGGATAACGCGGTTCAGACCTGGCTCTTCCAGACCCAGCTCGGCCATGAACTCGTCACGCTCTTCGTCATCCAGCTCGGCGATATCGGCTTCTACAGCGGCACAAACCGGAACAACGACAGAACCTTCTTTCTCGGCGATAGCACGAACCTGATCGAGGTACGGGTTATTTTCAAAACCGTCTTCGTTC
The DNA here is from genome assembly GCF_023544405.1 of Enterobacter cloacae complex sp. OE43NF. NCBI lineage: Bacteria > Pseudomonadati > Pseudomonadota > Gammaproteobacteria > Enterobacterales > Enterobacteriaceae > Enterobacter > Enterobacter cloacae complex sp. OE43NF. The sequence continues at coordinate 79,913 of NZ_JAMJFW010000017.1, read as the reverse complement.
ACGTTGGCAATGTACATGGTTGGCTTCAGCGTCAGGAAGCTCAGGTAGCGGATAAGCTCTTTCTCGTCTTTGCTCAGGTCAAGAGAGCGCAGCATACCTGCGTTTTCCAGCTGTGGCAGACATTTTTCCAGTACCGCTAATTCGGCTTTGGCGTCTTTATCGCCACCTTTGGCTTTCTTGGAGATACGGTGGATCGCACGTTCGCAGGTATCCAGATCCGACAGCGCCAGCTCGGTATTGATTACATCAATATCTTCCGCCGGGTTTACTTTACCTGCTACGTGGATAATGTTGTCGTTCTCGAAGCAACGCACCACGTGACCGATCGCTTCGGTTTCACGGATGTTGGTCAGGAACTGGTTACCCAGACCTTCACCTTTGGATGCACCTTTCACCAGGCCCGCGATGTCCACGAACTCCATAGTGGTTGGCAGAATGCGCTGTGGCTTCACGATTTCCGCGAGCTGGTCCAGACGCGGGTCGGGCATTGGCACAACGCCGGTGTTAGGCTCGATGGTACAGAACGGGAAGTTCGCCGCTTCGATACCCGCTTTGGTAAGCGCGTTAAACAGGGTGGATTTGCCCACGTTTGGCAGACCGACGATACCGCATTTGAATCCCATTTCTAAATCACCTTAATATCTTGATAATCAATCCGTTAACGATAACCGACTGATGAAAAGTAAATAACTACGCCTATTATACACGTAACCCGCCTACCGCGCGGTAAAAATGCCGTATCAGGCGGATTATTGCGCTTTGAAAGCATGTAAGCGGTTTGTCGCTTTGGTTAACCCATCTTTGAGCCAGATTTCAGTGCAGCGCGCCGCTTCGTCTACCGCCTCGTCAATCAGTTTCTGCTCAGAAACCGGGGGCTTACCCAGCACAAAACCAACAACTTTGTTTTTATCGCCCGGATGGCCGATTCCTACGCGCAAACGGTGAAAATTCGGGTTATTACCCAGCTTGCTGATGATATCTTTCAGACCGTTGTGTCCGCCATGTCCGCCGCCCAGTTTAAACTTTGCCACCCCTGGCGGCAGGTCCAGCTCATCGTGAGCAACCAGAATCTCATCCGGATTGATGCGATAAAACGTTGCCATTGCCGCCACGGCCTTGCCGCTCAGGTTCATAAAGGTGGTAGGCACCAGCAGGCGCACATCCGCGCCGGCGAGATTGATACGTGAGGTATACCCGTAGAATTTTGGTTCTTCACGCAGGGGAGCACGTAACCGTTCGGCCAGCAGATCAACGTACCAGGCCCCGGCATTGTGGCGGGTTGCAGCGTACTCTGCGCCTGGGTTGGCGAGGCCGACAATCAGTTTAATCGTCACGATTCAATTCCTAATGGGTTCCAGATCTGGCGCGTAGTTTACTGTCTGGCGCGCCGCTTGACAAAATTCTGCGACCTTAACAGCGAAATACGAATAATTACTTATTTGAACAATTAGAATTTCAAGCTGTTCAATGCGTTATTTGTAAATTTTTGTTTGGGAGTAATCTGTAATTGTGATCATTGACGCAACTCATAAAAGGGGCGTTGTCTATACTTTACACACAAGGAATAGGGACTTATTCCCTACAACCCAAAGTTCCGGAGGTGACATATGAAACGCAAAAACGCTTCGTTACTCGGTAACGTGCTGATGGGGTTGGGGCTGTTCGTGATGGTAGCCGGTGTGGGTTATTCAATTTTAAACCAATTGCCGCAGCTTGATCTCCCACAATACTTCGCGCATGGTGCGGTATTGAGCATCTTCCTGGGGGCGGTACTCTGGCTCGCCGGGGCGCGTGTGAGCGGTCATGAGGAAGTGTGTGATAAATACTGGTGGGTGCGCCATTACGACAAACGCTGCCGCCGCGACCAGCATAAGCACAGCTAGTGCGCATAGAATAAAGAACACTGAAACGACTCCAGATGGAGTCGTTTTTTTTGCCTGAGGGGTTGACCCTCACGTAACGTAAGGCACCAGAGTGGCGTCACTGGCAAAATAAAAGGAGCAGTTATGTTGATTCAGGTGGGTGAACTGGCAAAACGCGCTGGGATCACCGTGCGCACATTGCATCACTATGAGCAAACAGGGTTATTGCTGCCTTCTGCCAGAAGCGCGGCAGGTTACCGGCTTTATAATCTGGCGGATGTACAGCGCTTGCATATGATTCAGGCACTGGCAAAAGCGGGGCTGGAGCTTGCTGAAATCAGGGATTTTCTGGAGCAGGCGTCGCTTTCGTTAACGGAACTCCTCGATGCGCAAATCAGTTTGCTGGATAAACAGCTGCGCAGCATTAACACGCTGCGTGACAGGCTGGTGGACTTGCGCACCGGGCTTACCGGCGATGAAACCCCCGATCTGGAATCCTGGCTACAGACTCTGGAGTTAATGAATATGTACGATCGTTGGTTTAGCAAAGAAGAGTTACAGCAAATGCCGTTTGCGGTGCAGAAAGATGCGCTGGCGGCTGTCTGGTCAGGGCTGGTTACCGAGGCCAACACGCTGCTGGAACAGCACATACCCGTTTCTGACCCGCGGGCGATGGATCTTGCGACGCGCTGGATGGAGCGCCTGGAGCAGGACACTGCCGGCAAGCCGGAGTTTCTCACCCGGCTGAACGAGATGCACAGCGTCGAACCGCAAATGCGTGAGCAAACAGGCATCACCGCAGAGATGACCGACTACATCACGCGGGCGTTTGCCGAATCGAAGCTGGCCATCTGGGAAAAGTATCTCTCTGCCGATGAGATGGCTTTTACCCGGAAACATTACTTTGACCGCATGATGGAGTGGCCGCCGCTGGTGGCGAAGCTGCACCAGGCGCAGCGGGAAAATCTCGATCCCACCTCTGACGAGGCGCAAAAGCTGGCTGAAACCTGGCTGGCGTTGTTCCAGTCATACGCAGGAACAAACCCTGAGACGCAGCAAAAGTTTCGCGCTGCTATGCAGCAGGAGCCGCATCTGATGAAAGGGACATGGATGACGCCTGCTGTGCTTGAATGGCTCCAGCAGGCGATAGGGATAATGATGCAGAGACGTTTCTCCGCATCAGATGAATCACAGATCCGCTAACGCGGCGTCACGGTTGGGATAGAAGGCAAGGCGGCCAGGGATCGGCTGCACGCCAGCGCGCGCCATAGTGCGCAGCGGCTGAAATTCCAGATTACTCACCCGCAGCTCGCAGCCTTCCGGCAGACGTTTTACAAAGCGCTGGAAGGCGTCCAGCCCACCGGCGTCCAGCACCGGTACGGCATCCCATTTCAGCACCACAATCCGTTTGCCCGCAATGCGGGATTCCAGATCGCTGAACAGGCCTTCCGCCGCAGCGAAGAACAGCGGACCGATTACCCGCAGCACCAGTACATCATCAGGCACCTCCACGTTTACCGGGGAAAGGCGCGTCATCTGCGCGATCCGGCGCATAAACAGCAGGGAAGCCAGCACGATGCCGACGCTGATGGCGATCACCATATCGAACAGCACGGTCAGCGACATACAGATCAGCATGACGATGATGTCGTCTTTCGGTGCGCGACGCAGCAGGTTCACCACCTTATGCGCTTCGCTCATGTTCCAGGCCACCATCAGCAGCAGGGCAGCCATGGCGGAGAGCGGCAGCCAGGAGAGCAGCGGCGCGAGGATCAGCAACGCGAGGATCACCAGCAGAGAGTGGATAACCGCTGAAACCGGTGAGGTTGCACCCGCGCGCACGTTGGCCGCAGAACGGGCGATAGCCGCGGTGGCTGTAATACCGCCGAAGAACGGAGCGATGAGGTTACCTAAGCCCTGGCCGACCAGCTCGCTGTTGGCTTTGTGCTTGGTACCGGTCATGCCATCGAGCACTACGGCGCAGAGCAGAGATTCAATCGCCCCCAGCATCGCCATTGAAAAGGCGGCGGGCAGCAGTGCGCGCAGCGAATCCCAGCTTAAGGTAAAGCTGGAGCCGGGCATGTCCCAGGGAAGAACCAGCTGTGGTAACAGTTGAGGAATACCGCTGCCCTGAGAACCGTCCGCCAGAACATAGTGGAACTGCGAGCCGATGGTGGCGACATGACCACCAAACATGTTGACGATGGCCATAACCGCACAGCCCAGCAGCAACGCGGGCAGGTGGCCAGGCAGACGAATGCCTAAGCGCGGCCAGACGATGAGCGTACCCAGCGTAACGATCCCGATGGCGGCATCGCCCATGTTGGCCGTGGGCAGTGCCAAAAACAGCGCTCCCACTTTCTGCAGATAGTGCTCAGGAAAGTGAGGCATCTGCAGCCCCAGGAAATCTTTAATTTGCATCGTTCCGATGGTGATGCCGATCCCGGAGGTGAATCCCAGCGTTACGGAAAGGGGAATATATTCAATCAGCCGGCCAAAGCGGGCCAGGCCAAAGAGAATCAAAAAGAGGCCAGACATGAGCGTGGCAACCAGCAGGCCTGCCAGACCAAACTGCTGTGATACCGGATAGAGGATCACCACAAAAGCAGCGGTAGGGCCGGACACGCTGAAACGCGAACCGCCCGTGAGGGCAATCACGATCCCGGCGACGGCCGAGGTATACAGGCCATACTGTGGAGCCACGCCGCTGCCAATCGCCAGCGCCATGGCCAGCGGAATGGCGATAATACCAACGGTGATCCCGGCAATCAGGTCACGGATAAAGCGTGACGAGGTGTATTTCTCTTTCCAGCATGCGTCGATGAGGGCGCGAAAGGGCAGAACATGTGAGGAAGTGATGTTTTTCACAATTATCTATCATCCGTATGCGCATCATCTGTCATATGAATGGCAGGTGAAGGAGGCATTAATCATTGCTCGTCATACTTCGCGCTGCAGATGCGTTGGCTGCGCTCATTCATCCCAGTCACTTACTTGAGTAAGCTCCTGGGATTCATTCACTTGCCGCCTTCCTGCAACCCGAATTATTTAGAGCATTAATAAATATCAGAAACAAAAAAACCCGCCGCAGCGGGTTTTTCGGCCGTGTTCGATTAGTGTTCGAACATTGCAGAGATGGATTCTTCGTTGCTGATACGACGAATCGCTTCGGCCAGCATCCCGGACAGGGTCAGGGTACGCACGTTTGGCAGTGCCTTGATCTCGTCACTCAGTGGGATGGTATCGCATACCACAACTTCGTCAATGACGGAGTTACGGAGGTTGTTTACCGCGTTACCGGAGAAGATCGGGTGAGTCGCGTACGCGAACACGCGCTTGGCACCACGCTCTTTCAGCGCTTCAGCGGCTTTACACAGCGTACCGCCGGTATCGATCATGTCGTCAACCAGCACGCAGTCACGGCCAGCAACGTCACCGATGATGTGCATCACCTGAGAAACGTTAGCGCGCGGACGGCGTTTGTCGATGATTGCCATGTCGGTATCGTTCAGCAGCTTAGCGATAGCTCGGGCACGTACCACGCCGCCGATGTCCGGAGACACCACAATTGGGTTGTCCAGGTTCAGCTGCAGCATATCTTCCAGCAGGATTGGGCTGCCGAATACGTTATCAACCGGGACGTCGAAGAAGCCCTGAATCTGCTCTGCGTGCAGGTCAACGGTCAGTACGCGGTCAACGCCAACGCTGGACAGGAAGTCCGCGACAACTTTAGCGGTGATTGGCACACGCGCGGAACGGACGCGACGGTCCTGGCGGGCATAGCCAAAGTAAGGGATTACAGCAGTGATACGGCCTGCAGAAGCGCGACGCAGGGCATCGACCATAACAACCAATTCCATCAGGTTGTCATTCGTTGGAGCACAGGTGGACTGGATGATGAAAATATCACCACCGCGTACATTTTCGTTAATTTGTACGCTGACTTCGCCGTCGCTAAAGCGACCTACAGCGGCGTCGCCGAGGGAAGTGTACAGGCGGTTGGCAATACGTTGTGCTAGTTCCGGGGTGGCGTTACCAGCAAAAAGCTTCATATCAGGCACGAGAAGAACCTCAGGCATGCGTCCAGTGGTGGATAGCGTTCGCCGCAAACTATGCGGGGCCAGGCGAAATGCTATCCAGGCGGTGTATTAAAGAGCGCGATGCAACGTCTGGAACAGGGTGACGTTGTCACCGAAACTCAGTCTGCGCCAGAATGGCCTGCTGTAGGGAGGAGGTGTTCATCCCGCGCGCTACAAAACCATGCAGCCAATCCGGCGCTTGCTCAAGCACCTGACGAGCGGCGGATTCGGTGTCAAATTCAGCAAAGACACAGGCCCCTGTACCAGTCAGGCGCGACGGCGCGTATTCTAACAGCCAGGAAAGCGCCGCATCAACCTCGCGAAAACGTTTTCTTGCGATAACCTCGCAATCGTTGCTGAATTCACAATTTAATAACGTTTCTATTGACCGCGCCGGGGTATTGCGTGGCAGCTCAGGATCTTTGAAGATGACCGGAGTCGGAATGCTGACGCCTGGATGGGCTACGAGGTACCATTTTTCCGGCGGTTCAACCGGGGAGAGGATTTCACCCACCCCTTCAGCAAATGCTGCATGACCGCGCACAAACACCGGGACATCCGCCCCCAGCGTTAACCCTAACGCGGCCAGTTCATCCGTTGACAATCCGCAGCCCCAGAGATGATTCAGGGCGACCAGGACGGTCGCGGCATTGGATGAACCGCCACCCAGCCCACCGCCCATCGGCAGACGCTTCTCAATGCGAATATCCGCACCGCTCCCGGCGGGCAAGCGCCCGGTGTCAGCCGCTGCGTTCATCAGCAGACGCGCGGCGCGCACGATCAGGTTATCCTCATGCGCTACGCCTTCCACCGGCGTCAGCAGACAAATCTGCCCGTCCTGACGCAGCTCAATCGAGAGCGTGTCGCCATAATCGATAAACTGAAACAGCGTCTGCAGGGTGTGATACCCGTCAGCACGTTGGCCGGTGATATATAAAAACAGGTTAAGTTTTGCCGGAGAGGGCCAGTGGGTCATCATTTAACGATCCAGTTGTCCATTTTCAGCTTGATGCGCTGGCTACCCTGCGTCAGCTCCATATTCGATGGCAGCGACGGTTTACTGTTGCTGTCATAGGCGCTGTACACCACCTTCCAGGTTTTACCGTTCTGCGTGTAGTTCACCTGGCTCAGACGGTACTGATCGTCCAGGGTGTAGTCGGTGGCGTCACCCGGCAGGCCCAGGATCCACTGGCGCAGGCTGTTCAGCGGGATAGGCATTCCGGTCAGTTTGCCAATCATCTCTTCCGCATCGGTGGCGGTGTAGTGCTGGCCTTTGTTATCCGTGATCTGCGCTTCACCCGGCTTAGCGTTAAGCTCCAGCTCGGTACTGCCCAACGGGTTCAGCAGCAGCAGGCGGTAGTTATCCTGCCCCGTTTGCTGCCAGAAGAAGCGGGCATAAACCTTCTGTTCGTCAGAGAGATAAGCAAACGCGCCGCGGGTCTGGTACTGACTTAAATTACGTACGTCCTGCTGGTGCTGACGCCACTGTGGTGAGTCAGGGCTTTTGCCCGGGCCTTTTGGTTGAGTGACAGAACATGCGGTCAGAACCAGTGCTGCCAGCGGCAGCAGGCGAATCAGTCGGGTCATAATGAGGACAAATCCTTGAGATACGTTGCAGTTATAACTGTTAATGCTAGCGTTGAAGGGTGTCACCGTCTACGTTCAAATTATCTCAAAGCGTTGAGTAACCTATTACTCCGAAAGGGGGCAGTCTCTTTTATTGATCTCGCGCATCCTGTATGATGCGTCTTGCTAACCTTATTAACGCTGGTACTACTCCCGCTCAACATGACCCTATTAGCACTCGGCATCAATCACAAAACCGCCCCGGTTTCGCTGCGAGAACGCGTCACGTTTTCGCCGGATACGCTCGACCTGGCGCTGGATAGCCTGCTTGCACAACCGATGGTGCAGGGCGGGGTGGTGCTCTCGACGTGCAACCGTACCGAGCTTTACTTAAGCGTGGAAGAGCAGGATAACCTGCATGAAGCGCTGATCCGCTGGTTATGCGACTACCACAATCTCAACGAAGACGAGCTGCGTAAGAGCCTGTACTGGCATCAGGATAACGATGCGGTGAGCCATCTTATGCGTGTCGCGAGCGGTCTGGATTCGCTGGTGCTGGGCGAGCCGCAAATTCTCGGTCAGGTAAAAAAAGCGTTTGCGGATTCGCAAAAAGGGCATCTGAAAGCCAGCGAGCTGGAGCGGATGTTCCAGAAGTCTTTCTCCGTGGCGAAGCGTGTGCGAACCGAAACCGACATTGGTGCCAGTGCGGTTTCTGTTGCGTTCGCGGCCTGTACCCTTGCACGTCAAATCTTCGAATCCCTGTCGACCGTCACCGTGATGCTGGTCGGCGCGGGCGAAACCATTGAGCTTGTGGCGCGCCATCTGCGCGAGCATAAAGTGAAAAAGATGGTTATCGCTAACCGCACCCGCGAGCGTGCGCAGGTGCTGGCAGACGAAGTCGGGGCCGAGGTGATTGCGCTGAGCGAGATCGACGAACGCCTGAAAGAGGCGGATATCATCATCAGTTCTACCGCCAGCCCGCTGCCGATTATCGGTAAAGGGATGGTAGAGCGCGCGCTGAAATCCCGCCGTAATCAGCCAATGCTGCTGGTGGATATTGCCGTTCCGCGTGATGTCGAACCGGAGGTCGGCAAACTGGCCAACGCCTATCTCTACAGCGTGGATGACCTGCAAAGCATCATTTCGCACAACCTTGCCCAGCGTAAAGCGGCAGCGGTGCAGGCGGAAACCATTGTCGAGCAGGAAACCAGTGAATTTATGGCCTGGCTGCGCGCGCAAAGCGTCAGCGAGACCATCCGCGAATACCGCGGTCAGGCGGAGCAGGTGCGTGATGACCTGACTGCCAAAGCGTTAGCAGCTCTGGAACAGGGCGGCGACGCACACGCTATTATGCAGGATCTGGCCTGGAAACTGACCAATCGCTTGATCCATGCACCAACCAAATCACTCCAGCAGGCTGCCCGTGACGGGGACGATGAACGCCTGACTATTCTGCGCAACAGCCTCGGGCTGGAATAGCGCCCTATACCCATTTTCTATTACAAGGTGCACTTACGCCTATGAAGCCTTCTATCGTCGCTAAACTGGAAGCTCTGCACGAGCGCCATGAAGAAGTCCAGGCGCTGCTCGGCGATGCCGGGACCATTGCGGACCAGGAACGTTTTCGCGCACTGTCGCGTGAATATGCGCAGTTAAGTGATGTTTCAAAATGCTTTACCGACTGGCAACAGGTTCAGGAAGATATCGAAACCGCTCAGATGATGCTCGACGATCCTGAAATGCGCGAAATGGCGCAGGAAGAGCTGCAGGATGCCAAAGCGCGCTCAGAAGAGATGGAGCAACAGCTGCAGGTGCTTCTGCTGCCGAAAGATCCAGACGACGAGCGTAACGCGTTTGTGGAAGTCCGCGCCGGAACGGGCGGTGATGAGGCGGCACTGTTCGCCGGAGACCTGTTCCGCATGTACAGCCGTTACGCCGAATCGCGTCGCTGGCGCGTGGAGATCATGAGCGCCAACGAAGGCGAGCACGGCGGTTTTAAAGAGGTGATCGCCAAAATCAGCGGTGACGGCGTGTACGGCCGTCTCAAGTTTGAGTCCGGCGGCCATCGCGTGCAGCGTGTACCGGCGACCGAGTCGCAGGGCCGTATTCACACTTCAGCCTGCACGGTTGCGGTGATGCCAGAGCTGCCGGAAGCGGAACTGCCGGACATTAACCCGGCGGATCTGCGTATTGATACCTTCCGTTCTTCCGGGGCGGGGGGTCAGCACGTTAACACCACCGACTCCGCCATCCGTATTACCCACCTGCCAACCGGCATTGTTGTGGAGTGTCAGGACGAACGTTCTCAGCACAAAAACAAAGCGAAAGCGCTGTCCGTGCTGGGTGCGCGTATTCACGCGGCGGAAATGGCCAAACGTCAGCAGGCGGAAGCGTCAACCCGTCGTAACCTGCTGGGCAGCGGCGATCGTAGCGACCGTAACCGTACCTACAACTTCCCGCAGGGCCGCGTGACCGACCACCGCATCAACCTGACGTTATACCGTCTGCATGAGGTGATGGAAGGCAAGCTCGATATGCTGATTGAGCCTATCGTGCAGGAATACCAGGCCGACCAGCTGGCGGCATTGTCCGAGCAGGAATAATGGATTTTCAGAGCTGGTTACGCCTGGCCACCGGCGCGCTCCCTGACAGTGAAAGCCCGAAGCGCGACGCCGAAATTTTGCTGGAATATGTGACGGGAAAAGCCCGCACGTATCTGCTGGCCTTCGGTGAAACCGAACTGACCGTAGAGCAGGAAGCGCAGCTGGCCGCGCTGCTTACCCGCCGTAAAACCGGCGAGCCGGTGGCGCATCTGGTTGGGGAGCGCGAGTTCTGGTCGTTACCCTTGTTCGTCTCAGCGGCGACGCTAATCCCGCGTCCTGACACCGAATGTCTGGTGGAGCAGGCGCTGGCGCGGTTACCCGCAGCGGCCAGCCGCATTCTCGATCTCGGAACGGGCACTGGCGCAATCGCGCTGGCGCTCGCCACCGAGCGGCCCGATTGCGCGGTAACGGCGGTCGATGTGATGCCCGACGCGGTGGCACTGGCGCAGCGTAACGTTGAGCGACTGGGCGTGACTAATGTGACCGTGCTGCAAAGCAGTTGGTTCAGTGCGCTGGAGAAGCAGACGTTCGGGATAATTGTCAGTAATCCGCCCTATATTGACGAACATGACCCGCATCTGGCGCAGGGGGATGTTCGCTTTGAACCGCTGACGGCGCTGGTCGCAGGTAATGCAGGGCTGGCCGATCTGGAACACATTGTGACAATGTCACGACAACATCTCCTGCCCGGCGGCTGGCTGCTGGTGGAGCATGGCTGGACGCAGGGGGAGGCGGTGCGTGGGCTCTTCAGGCAGACGGGTTATGCTGCTGTCGAGACCTGCCGCGACTACGGCGGTAACGAGCGTCTGACGCTGGGGCAGTGGCAGTGAAAACAGGTTATCTGCCATTTACTGATAAAGGCGCATGGCTGACTGAAAAGCTGTTTGGCGTTATCATCTATACCCAAAATAATTCGAGTTGCATGAAGGCGGCAAGAGAGCGAGTCCTCAGGAGCATAGTTAACTATGTGACTGAGGTGAGCGAGCGCAGCCAACGCGCATGCAGCTTGAAGTATGATGGGTATATATCGTTTTGGGTTTTATCGCGCCTGGACGTCGTCGTCCGCGCAGCCAGCAGGTCGGGTTTATCGCCTTTCTGCTGGGTCTGGTGGTGCTGTACATCATCATTAAACTCGCCACCACTAGAATACCGTTACTGGGGTAAGTCATGAGGTCCTTAGCCGATTTCGAATTTAATAAAGTGCCGCTCTGCGATGGCATGATCCTGATTTCGGAGATGATTCGCGACGATTTTACGTCGCAGTATGTCTACGATGAGCTGGAAAGTCTGGTCAGCCTGGCGCGCGAAGAGATCAATCAGGCGCGTCCGCAGGACTGGCAACTGGAAAAGCTGCTGGAGCTTTTCTACGGCGAGTGGGGTTTCTGCGACACGCGTGGCGTGTATCGCCTGTCTGACGCATTATGGCTGGACCAGGTCTTAAAAAATCGTCAGGGCAGCGCCGTGGCGCTGGGCTCTATTTTGCTGTGGATCGCGCACCGTCTGGATATTCCACTGGTGCCGGTCATTTTCCCGACGCAGATGATCCTGCGTGCCGAGTGGCTGGACGGGGAGATGTGGTTAATCAATCCGTTTAACGGCGATACGCTGGATGAACATACGCTGGATGTCTGGCTGAAAGGTAATATCAGCCCGGTAGCCGAGCTCTTTAACGAAGATCTCGACGAAGCCGATAACGCCGAAGTGATCCGCAAGCTGCTGGATACGCTGAAATCTGCACTGATGGAAGAGCGGCAGATGGAGCTGGCCTTGCGCGCCAGCGAAGTGCTGCTGCAATTTAATCCGGAAGACCCGTACGAAATTCGCGACCGCGGGCTGATTTATGCCCAGCTCGACTGCGAGCATGTGGCGCTGAACGATTTAAGCTATTTCGTCGAGCAATGCCCGGAAGATCCGATCAGCGAAATGATTCGCGCGCAGATCAACGCGATCTCGCACAAACAAATTACACTGCATTAATCTTAATTCCGATTCACACCTGAATAAGGCGATCCTATGAAACAAAAAGTGGTTAGCATTGGTGATATCAACGTGGCAAACGACCTGCCGTTCGTGCTGTTTGGCGGTATGAACGTGCTGGAATCCCGCGATCTCGCCATGCGTATCTGCGAGCACTACGTGACCGTGACCCAGAAGCTGGGCATCCCGTACGTGTTTAAAGCCTCTTTTGACAAAGCCAACCGCTCTTCCATTCACTCCTACCGTGGCCCGGGCCTGGAAGAGGGGATGAAAATTTTCCAGGAACTGAAGCAGACCTTTGGCGTGAAAGTGATCACCGACGTTCACGAGGCGTCTCAGGCGCAGCCTGTGGCGGACGTGGTTGACGTTATTCAGCTGCCAGCGTTCCTGGCTCGTCAGACTGACCTGGTGGAAGCGATGGCCAAAACCGGTGCGGTCATCAACGTGAAGAAGCCGCAGTTCGTGAGCCCAGGCCAGATGGGGAACATCGTCGATAAGTTTATCGAAGGCGGTAACGACAAGGTGATCCTGTGCGACCGTGGTTCCAACTTCGGTTACGACAACCTGGTTGTGGATATGCTCGGCTTCACCGTGATGAAAAACGTCTCTAACCAGTCACCGGTGATCTTTGACGTGACCCACTCTCTGCAGTGCCGCGACCCGTTTGGCGCCGCGTCTGGTGGCCGTCGTGCGCAGGTGACCGAACTGGCGCGCGCCGGTATGGCGACCGGCCTGGCGGGTCTGTTCATTGAAGCGCACCCGGATCCGGCGAATGCGAAATGCGACGGTCCATCCGCGCTGCCGCTGGACAAACTGGAGCCGTTCCTGAAACAGATCAAAGCGATTGACGATCTGGTGAAGAGCTTCGACGAGCTGGATACCAGCAATTAATAAAAAAACCCGCTTCGGCGGGTTTTTTTCTCCCTATCCCCGTGGGAGAGGGTTGGGGTGAGGGCATCAGCCCGCACCAGATAAAACTACGCAAATATCGTCATCAGATACGCCACAAACAGCGCCATATGCGCCGCGCCGTTAAGTACATTGGTGCGCCCGGTTGAGAACGAAATCTGACACAGCAGCAGTGACGCTACCATCACAATCATCTCCGGCGCGCCCAGCGCAAACTGCAGCTCGTTACCGGTCATAAAGGCAATCAGCGTCACCACCGGAACGGTAAGCGAAATGGTCGCCAGTACCGAGCCGAAGAACAGGTTCATGGCGCGCTGTACCTGATTGTTCAGCACCGCTTTCAGCGCGCCCAGCCCTTCCGGCGAGAGGATCAGCAGCGCCACCAGGAAGCCGGTAAAGGCCACCGGGGCATTCATCTCGGTTAACAGTGTCTCCAGCGGGTTGGCGTTCATCTTGGTGACGGCGATAACCGCAATTAGATGTACGATCAGCCAAACCGTGTGCCACGCGCTGCTGTGGGCAGATGGTTTGCCATGGTGCGGGTCATCGTCGTCGCTGTCATCTTCATGCTCATACACAAACAGACTCTGGTGCGTTTTGGTCTGAATCAACAGGAACACGCCGTACATGGCGGCGGAAATCAATGCGACCAGCAGCGCCTGACCGGTAGAGAAGTTTGCTCCCGGCAGCGCCATCGGGAAAACCAGCACGATAATCGCCAGCGGGAACAGGGCGATCAAATACTGTTTAATGCCAAACAGGTTCATATACTGGGTGGCGAACTTACGGCCACCCAGCAACAGTGAAAAGCCCACCAGACCACCGGTCACAATCATAATGATGGAATAGAGCGTATCGCGCATCAGGGTTGGTGCGGCGTCGCCGGTCGCCATCAGCGCGGAAATGAGGCTGACCTCAAGAATCACAACGGAAAGGCTGAGAATTAACGATCCATACGGCTCGCCCAGACGGTGGGCCAGGACATCGGCATGGCGAACCACGCTAAAGGCACTGGTTAAAATCCCTACCAGCGCAAGAATATTGATACCAACCACCACTGGCAGTGACTGACTGCTTCCCCAGAAGAGCAGCACAGCCAGTGCCAGAACCGGGAAAATGAGCGACGTCTCCTTGTGGCGGGTTTTTACCGCCTCGTGTGCTGCTGTCATGTGCTTCTCCATCAATGCAGGTGCTTGTAATTATAGATAGAATTTTGAGGTCATTACATTAACAGATCTCTGTTAAATACCCTTTATATTTTACTTAATTTTACCCTAATCCTGTTTTAAGTCTCCTGATATCCATAATGTCATATTTTTGATTAATACATATTAAATAACATGTAATTAACTTAATTAATTCTTCAAAATTGATCCACGACTGGCAGCTTGCAGCATCGTCGTCCACACTTATGTTTTTAAGCAAAAGAGAGGTTAGTGATGCCATATAAAACGAAACGCGATTTACCCGATAACGTGCAAAACGTACTGCCCGCACATGCGCAGGATATCTATAAAGAGGCGTTTAACAGCGCCTGGGATCAATACAAAGATAAAGACGATCGTCGGGACGATGCCAGCCGGGAAGAGACGGCGCATAAAGTGGCCTGGGCGGCAGTAAAACATGACTACGAGAAAGGAGACGATGATAAATGGCATAAAAAGAAATAGCCGTAAAATAATAAGCTGCCTTCATTTTGACTTTTCAGGCGGTTGAACTGCCGTTGTATTGCAACTGGCCCGCGAATTGCTTATCGTTATTCAACTGCTGGTAAAATGACCAGTAGATAATGCCGGGAAGGTGAATTACAGATGTCGCAAGGAAGCATGCAGTGGCGGAGGTGTAAAGTGTTAACGCGTGATTTCTTAATGAAGGCAGATTGTAAGACGGCATTTGGTGCTATTGAGGAATCGCTTCTCTGGTCAGCTGAACAACGTGCGGCGTCGCTCGCTGCCACGCTTGCCTGCCGCCCGGATGATGGCCCGGTATGGATTTTTGGCTACGGTTCGCTGATGTGGAACCCGGCTCTGGAATTTGTCGAATCGGCGACAGGTACGCTCCCGGGGTGGCATCGCGCATTTTGTCTGCGATTAACCGCCGGACGCGGAAGTGCCTGTCAGCCGGGACGTATGCTTGCACTGAAAGAGGGCGGACGCACCACGGGGGTGGCGTATCGCCTGCCGGATGCCACCCTCGAAGAGGAGCTGACGCTGCTCTGGAAGCGCGAGATGATCACCGGCTGCTATATGCCAAGCTGGTGCAAGCTGGAACTTGATGACGGACGCACCGTCAACGCGCTGGTGTTTATTATGGATCCGCGCCATCCCCTGTATGAAGCGGATACCCGCACGCAGGTGATCGCGCCGTTGATTGCGGCGGCCAGTGGACCGCTCGGCACAAACGCGCAGTATCTGTTTTCACTCGATCAGGAACTGACGCGCCTCGGCATGCAGGACGAGTGTCTGAATGAGCTGGTAGCGAAGGTGAAAGCGCTGCTGGAAGGAAATCCGCTGAATAACCCGCTGCGTCCGGGTTTTGCCTGATAATACGCCCGGCTGCGAGAGTGCAGACCGGGCGTCTGTTTTTAAGCGGCCACGTAGCTGACTGAGTGTTCGAGTGACTGACTATGGCTGTCAATCAGGACATCCCATGTGCCGGTATAAGGGACGGTTAGCCACGCCTTATCATCCTGCACGGTCAGGATATCTGCCTGCGATTGTTTTTGTGCCTTCGCACTCATCAAATGAATACGGCAGCGCTCTGAACAACGCACCACTACCGTATCCCCGCCAAACAGTTTCAAACTTGTTTTTACCAGTGCCATTTATTTACCCCGTAGTCTTAAACAACGCTCTCCCTGCTGCCATTTCCGAGCGTGATGTTGTTCACAATTCACTCATGGCATAACACCAAAGGGGGAGCGTCGGGATGCTGATTTTGATCAAAAAATGGCACAACGTTTAAACAAAAATGACAAAATACCTGAAAGCATTCAGCTGGCGCGCGTTTACACGGTGAAGGCGCGCCAGAAGAAAATTAAATGCGGAAATGTCCGGCAGTTTCAGCAAGGTCGCCCGCCTGGCTCTGCAGGGCGCTGGCGGCTGCGGCGGATTGCACCACCAGTTCAGCGTTCTGCTGCACCATTCTGTCGAGGTGCGTGACAGCATGGTTGATCTCATGGATGCCTTTCATCTGCTCGCTGGTGGCGATGGAAATTTCACGCATGATACCCGAGACGCTGCCGATGCTGGCGCGGATCTCATCCATGCTTTCCCCGGCCAGATGTACATAGCGGGAGCCGGTTGCCACGCTGTCGGTGGTGGAGTCGATAAGCGATTTGATCTCCTTCGCCGCCTGGGCGCTGCGGCTCGCCAGGTTACGTACTTCGCCTGCCACCACGGCAAACCCGCGGCCCTGCTCACCGGCGCGCGCTGCTTCCACCGAGGCGTTAAGCGCCAGGATATTGGTCTGGAAGGCGATGCCATCAATCACGCTGGTGATATCGCCAATTTTTGCCGAAGCCACTTCAATGGATTGCATGGTGCTGATGGCCTGAGAGACGACCTCACCGCCGCGTGAGGCCGCAGCGGAGGCTTTACTGGCCTGTTCATTCGCTTCTGCCGCGGACTCATTTGACTGAGTCACCGACGCGGTGATCTGCTCTACGGCGCTGGCGGTTTCACGCAGGCTGGAGGCTGCCTGCTCGGTGCGCCCGGAGAGATCCTGGTTGCCAGCCGCAATCTCCTGGGCGGCATTTTTCACCGAGGCGCTGGCATCACGCAGCTGGATCATCACCACCGAGAGCTTATCGCTAAAGGCGTTAAACGCCTGGGCGATTTGCGCCACTTCGTCGTTACCGCTCTCCGGCAGGCGCTGGGAGAGATCGTTGGTACCGTTGGCGATGTTATGCATCGCGTCGCGGATATCGGACAACCGCTTGAGCAGGCGGGCAATAAGAATGTGGACAAGCGCGCCGCTCAGCAGGGCGAGGATCACCAGCGAGAGCGCCGAGGCTTTCAGCAGCGAGCGCATGCCGGAGGTGGCGTCGTTATTGTCGAGCGCGACCACCAGCATCCAGTTTGTTCCCGGAACGGCCGTGGCCACGAGGGTTTTATCACCGCCGTCAAATGTGCCATCAACCGGTTCACCGCTTTTCAGGGTCGCTAAATCGGTGCCGGTAATGGTCTCAGCAAACGGTTTTAACGTCAGGGCCGGATCGTTGGCGGCGATAACGCTGCCGTCGCTGTTCAGAAGTAACCCGCTGCTGGCCGGGGTCGGGTGAATGCCGCGCACGTTAGCCACCACGCTATCCATGGCCACATCGCCCGCCACCACTGCTTTCAGGGTCCCGTTTTCTTTTACCGGTACCGCAAAAGTTACCACCAGTTTTCCGGTTCCGGCGTCCACGTAAGGCGCGGTCACCACCGGTCCGTCCTGGCTGACCACCTGCTGATACCAGGGGCGAATGGTCGGGTCATAATCCGCAGGCACGCCCGCAGGCTCAGAGAATTTCGCCGTTTTAGTGGCATAGCCCACATAGACGTTGGTGAAGCCTCCCGCCTGGGCGAGTTGTTTAAAGACCGGTACCGGGTCGTCACTCAGCGCCACGCTCTGGGCGGAGGTAATGACCGTCATTTTGCTTTTCACCCAGTCGGCAATCGCCATGTTATGGCTGGCGCTGGTGCTGGTCAGAATGTCACGCTGCGACTGCTGATTATCCTGGCGCGTGACCTGGAAATTAATGACGGTATTGAGAAGAAGGGCGACGACCAGACAGCCTGTCGTCGCGGCAATGATGCGAGCACGAATCGATCTGAACATAAGTGAAATACCTGCTGTGTTGTTTCCATGCCTATCGGCAACCCCGCAGGTAAACTTGATGCTGAAACCGCGTCCATAAGAAAATAATATTTTTACGGGTTTATTATTAAAAAGTTAATACTTTTTCGGCGGCTAACGTCCACTCGGCCAGCTCGACAAGTGTGCCAATTTCCACGCCGTCAATCAGCGGCAGCCCGGTGATACCGCGCCCGTCAGTGCAGGTTTTGCAGAGCTTAACCGGCACGTTTTGCGCCGTCAGGATCTCCAGCATCTGCTGAATGTTGTAGCCCTCTGCCGGTTTTTGGCCTTTCAGACCGGCGGTGACCGCGTCGGACATCAAAAAGATCCGCAACTCCAGCTCACTCGCATTATCGCGCAGCGCTATGGCCAGACGCAGGCTGTTAAAAAGGGATTCGCTGCCGTAGGCCGCCCCGTTGGCGACGATCACAATCTTCTGCATGTTAACTCCTGTTTATATTAAGGCACGAATATTGCTTCATTCTCCCAGGTAGGGTTATCCGGGAGAGTAAGCATGACATTAATGGCTGGCAATTCGTCGGGTGCAACCGAATGGCTCCAGCGCGCAAAGGCGTTGCGCCAGGAGCAGCTCAGCAAGCTGTCACAGCTGGGCGTACTGGTGAATGGCATTAGTCAACTGGTGCATATGCTACAGTGCGAGCGCGGTGCATCAAACGTCTGGCTCTGCTCACAGGGTAAGCTCTATGCCCCCGAATGCAAAGCCAGCCGGGCGCTGGTGGATGAAAATCTCACCATACTGTATGGCATTCTGGATAGACACTCCCCAGTGCCGGGCAGCGCCGTATGTGAGCGCATCGCCGCTGCGTTGCAGAACCTTGAATCACTCCGCGCCCTGCGAGAAGGGGTAAACCAACAAACCGTTACCGCTCCACAGGCGATGGAGCATTACTGTCGCATGCTTCGCCATCTGCTCAGTATCGTGCCGCAGCTCAACGACAGCATTGACGATCCGCAACTGGCGGGGCGTTTTGTTGCCCTGTACAGCCTGATGCAGGGCAAAGAGCTGGCGGGACAAGAGCGGGCGCTGGGGGCTATCGGCTTCACGCAGGGTTTTTTTGATGATGTCACCCGCCAGAGGCTGGTGGATCGCATTGACGGGCAGCAGGCCTGTTTTGAGATCTTTTTAAGCCACAGCCCGGCGGATGTGCAGAGCACCTTTTCCCGGGACTGCCAGCCCGACCGCGAGACGGAGCAACTCCGGCGTGTGGCCTGTACCCGCCAGCCTGCTGCGGATAATGGCGACACGGCGCTGAACTGGTTCGCCCTGCAAACGTCGCGTCTTGAGCACCTGCGCACCCTGGAGGAGATGGTTATCGCCGACCTGATGCTGGCGGTTGATGAGCGTATCCATCATGACCCTCAACATCCGGTAAGTGCCGATGAGAATGACGATCCGCTCGCGCTTTATCCGGATAAACCTTTGCTGCCGCTGGTTCGCCAGCAGGCTCGTGAAATAGAACAGCTTTCCCGCCAGCTCGCGACGCTGCGCGATACGCTGGAAGAGCGCAAGACCATTGATAAAGCCAAAAGCGTGCTGATGACCCACCACAACATGAGTGAGGAACAGGCGTGGACGGCGCTGCGCAAAATGGCGATGGACAAGAACCAGCGCATGGTGGATATCGCCCGCGCGCTGCTTACCGTGAAGCGATTATGGCAGCTAACCCCTAAGGAGTAGCTGCACAATCAGTGGGCACGTTGTGCCTGATTGAGGTGCGTTTTTGCAGAGCCAGTGGGGCAAAAGCCACAAAAACAAGGCATTAAAACCTGGCATTAGCTTTGCATTAATTCAGTAACCAATTTTGACGGTGCGCCAACGGCGGTGCATCAGTCTTCGGGATAAAGGCGTCCAGCGGTGCTTCGGCACTGTCGGGCGCTTTTTTTTGTCTTTTTTTCAGGAGTGGTCATGGCGGATTTGTCGAGACGGCGGTTTTTGCAGGCCAGCGTGCTGGCGAGCAGTGCAATGTTGTTACCGGGTGTCATGCAGGCCGCGTGGGCGGCAGGCTCGGATAAACCCGAGCAGGAGACGGTGCGCATCGGGTTTATCCCGCTGACCGACTGCGCTCCGGTGGTCATCGCGGCGCTGAAAGGGTTCGATAAAAAGCATGGCATTACCATCGTGCCCACCAAAGAGGCGAGCTGGGCGGCCGTGCGCGATAAGTTAGTCGCGGGGGAACTGGACGCGGCGCACATTCTTTACGGTCTGCTGTACGGACTGGAACTGGGGATCGCCGGTAAGCCACAGCAGATGGCGAACCTGATGACCCTCAACCAGAACGGCCAGGCGATTACGCTCTCTGCCGATCTGGCAGAGAAGGGCGTTCGCGATCTCGACGGGTTGAAGAAACTGATTGGTCAGCAGGCACCGGGCACGTACACCTTCGCGCATACCTTCCCGACGGGCACGCACGCCATGTGGCTCTACTACTGGCTGGCCAGTGCGGGCATTAACCCGTTTGACGATGTTCGCACCGTGGTGGTACCGCCGCCGCAGATGGTGATGAACATGCGCATTGGCAATATGGTCGGCTTTTGCGTCGGCGAGCCGTGGAATGCCCGGGCCATTAACGATCGCATCGGTTTTACCGCTGCAACGTCGCAGTCTATCTGGGCTGACCACCCGGAAAAAATCCTCGGTACCCGTCGCGACTGGGTGGAGAAAAATCCGCACACCGCGCGGGCGCTGGTGAGCGCAGTACTGGAAGCCGCGCGCTGGATCGACGCTTCACCGGAAAACAAACGTGAAACGGCGCAGATCCTCTCGCGTCGCGCATGGCTGAACACCAAAGAGCAGTACCTCACCGGACGGATGCTGGGTGAGTACGACAACGGGGTGGGCACGCGCTGGCAGGACGCGCATCCGATTCGTTTCTTCAACGAGGGGGCTGTGAGCTACCCGTATCTCTCCGACGGCATGTGGTTCTTAACCCAGTTCCGCCGCTGGGGTTTGCTCAAAGCCGCGCCGGACTACGCGGGCATCGCGCAGCACATTAACCAGACCGCGGTCTGGCAGGATGCCGCCACCGCGGTGGGGGGCATTACCACACCGACTTCACCACTACGCAGTAGCACCCTGATGGACGGCACCGTCTGGAACGGTACCGATCCTGAAGGCTATGCCAACCGCTTCGCTATTCACCGTAAAGGGGCCTGATTATGCAGCATCTGCACAGCACGAAAGCAAAACACGAGACGCCGGTGAGTGGCGAGGTGATTACCCTGCCACCGGTTCAGGTTCGCCGTCGTCCTCCGGCGATTGCCCGCCGGATTAACGACCTGCTCCAGCGTATCATTCCGGCACTGCTGGGGCTGGGGCTGCTGGTGGTGCTCTGGCAACTGGCGGCAATCAACAGCAAAGGCTTCCCGACGCCGCTGAGCACGCTGGATTCTGCCATCACCCTGTTTGCCGATCCGTTTTATCGCGACGGGCCAAACGACATGGGGATCGGCTGGAACGTACTTGCCTCCCTGCAGCGCGTGGCGGTGGGCTTTGGCCTGGCCGCGTTAGTCGGTATCCCGCTCGGTTTTCTGATTGGCCGTTTCACCTTTTTCTCACGCATGTTCAGCCCGCTGATTGCGCTGCTGCGCCCGGTCAGCCCATTGGCCTGGCTGCCTATCGGCCTGCTGCTGTTCCAGAAAGCAGAGCCGGCTTCCAGCTGGACCATTTTTATCTGTTCGATCTGGCCAATGGTGATTAACACCGCCGAAGGGGTACGCCGTATTCCGCAGGATTACCTCAACGTCGCCCGCGTGTTGCAGCTTTCTGAGTGGACCATTCTGCGTCGGATCCTCTTCCCGGCGGTGCTGCCGGCGGTGTTGACCGGGGTACGTCTTTCCATCGGTATCGCCTGGCTGGTGATTGTCGCCGCCGAAATGCTGACAGGCGGCTTAGGGATCGGTTTCTGGATCTGGAATGAGTGGAACAACCTCAACGTCGAAAACATTCTCATCGCCATCGTCATCATTGGCGTGGTCGGGTTACTGCTGGAGCAGGGGCTGATGCTGATCGCCCGTCGCTTTAGCTGGCAGGAAAAATAAGGAGCGAACATGAAACCAATCATTCAGGTCCAGGCCGTAAGCCAGCGTTTTTCTACCGCCAGCGGTGAATTTCTGGCGCTGCAGAACGTCTCGTTTGATATCCACGAAGGGGAAACCGTGAGCCTGATTGGCCACTCCGGCTGCGGCAAATCAACGCTGCTGAACTTAATTGCCGGGATCACCCTGCCGACGGAAGGGGGACTGATTTGCGACAACCGTGAAATTGCGGGTCCGGGACCGGAGCGTGCGGTGGTCTTTCAGAACCACTCCCTGCTGCCGTGGCTGACCTGTTTCGACAACGTTGCGCTGGCGGTCGATCAGGTGTTCCGCCACACCATGAGCAAGGCGGAGCGTCGTGAGTGGATTGAACACAACCTCGATCGCGTGCAGATGGGGCACGCCCTGCATAAACGCCCGGGGGAGATCTCAGGCGGCATGAAGCAGCGCGTGGGCATTGCCCGTGCGCTGGCGATGAAGCCGAAAGTGTTGCTGATGGATGAACCGTTTGGCGCGCTGGATGCCCTGACGCGTGCCCATTTGCAGGATTCGGTGATGCAAATCCAGCAGGCGCTCAACACCACCATTGTGCTCATCACCCACGACGTGGACGAAGCGGTGCTGCTCTCTGACCGCGTGCTGATGATGACCAACGGCCCGGCGGCGACCGTCGGCGAAATCCTGGAGGTTGACCTGCCGCGTCCGCGTAACCGGGTGCAGCTGGCGGACGATAGCCGCTACCACCACATGCGCCAGCAGATCCTCCATTTCCTCTATGAAAAACAGCCCAAAGCGGCGTAGTGGGGGCACCACGATGCGACTGGTCATTATCGGCAATGGAATGGCAGCAACACGGCTGATTGCCTCGCTGACCGGGCGTGCGCCTGGCCGCTTCGCGATCACCGTGTTGGGTGAGGAGCCTGAGCATGCGTACAACCGCATCCAGCTTTCGCCGGTGCTGGGTGGGGAAAAACGTCCGGAACAGATCCGCCTGCAGGACGATGACTGGTACCGCGAGCGCGGCGTCACGGTGCTCAGGGGGCAAAAGGTGCTCGCCGTGGACGTGGCGAAACGGGAAATACGTACCGCGCAGACCACGCTGGCGTGGGATGAACTGGTCTTCGCCACCGGGTCGATACCGTTCGTGCCGCCGATCCCCGGGGGCGATGCGCCACACGTCTTTACCTTCCGCCGCCTTGAGGATACGCGAGCCATTGCGCAGATCCCGGGGCCAGCGGTGGTGTTGGGCGGTGGCGTGCTGGGCGTTGAGACGGCAGCGGCGCTGGCACAAAGTTGTGACAACGTCACGCTGGTGCATCGCGGACCGTGGTTGATGGAACAACAGCTGGATCGGCAGGCGGGGCTGCTGCTGGAGGCTGCGCTGGCGGAGCGCGGCGTGCGCTGCGAGCTGTCGTCAGGGATCGCGGCAATCGCGCCGGATTCAGTGACGCTGCTCAACGGACGCCAGGTTAGCGCCGCGCGCGTGGTGCTGGCTACCGGCGTACTGCCCAACATCGCCCTGGCAAGCGCCAGCGGTATTCACTGCGCCCGTGGCATTGTGGTCGACCAGCAGATGCAGACCTCCGTCCCGGCTATTAGCGCCATTGGGGAGTGCTGCGAAATCGACGGTCAGACGTTTGGCCTGGTTGCCCCCTGCCTGGCACAGGCGGACATTCTCGCCGCCCGGCTGGCAGGGGACGCCCCAGTGCCTTTTGCCCATACCGACAGCGGGATGCGCCTGAAGGTCACCGGTGTGGAGCTCTTCAGCGCCGGGCGCGTAACGGCGCAACCGGAGGATACGGTCTGGGACGCGAGGGATCCGCTGACCCGTCACTACCGTCGCTTACTGATTCATCGCGGTGCGCTGGCTGGCGTACTGCTGATGGGAGATTGCCGCAACGCGGCAACATTTACCGATTTACTGGCAACGGCTGCGCCCGCACACGTGGACTGGCTGTTCGATCGATTCACTACGACGCAACCGCAGGTTGCAGGACAGAACGCTATGACAAAACCTACTCTGGTGGTGGTTGGGCACGGTATGGTCGGCCACCATTTTCTTGAAGACTGCGTAAACCGCAATCTGCATCAGCAATACCAGATTGTCGTCTTTGGCGAAGAGCGTTATGCCGCTTACGACCGCGTCCATCTCTCAGAGTATTTTGGCGGCCGCAGCGCGGAGTCCCTCTCGCTGGTGGAGGGCGATTTCTTTGCCAGACACGGCATAGAGTTGCGTTTGTCGCAGCAAATTGTCGCCATCGATCGCGACGCGCACGTTGTGCGTACCGCCAGCGGTCACGAAATCCACTGGGACAAACTGGTGCTGGCGACCGGCTCGTATCCGTTTGTGCCGCCGGTGCCGGGCAACACGCTGCCGGGCTGCTTTGTCTACCGTACGCTGGACGATCTCGATAACATTGCCGCGCATGCGAAGGGATCCCGACGCGGCGTGGTCATTGGCGGTGGCCTGCTCGGGCTGGAGGCGGCCAACGCCCTCAAACAGCTGGGGCTAGAAACCCACGTGGTGGAATTCGCCCCCAACCTGATGGCGGTACAGCTCGACAACGACGGCGCGGCGATGCTGCGTAAAAAAATAGAAGCGCTCGGCGTCGGGGTTCACACCAGCAAAGCCACCACTGAAATTGCGGCCACCGACGACGGACTGGTCCTGCGTTTTGCCGACGGTGAACAGCTGGACACCGATATGGTGGTCTTCTCTGCCGGGATCCGCCCGCAGGATGCGCTGGCGCGCAGCAGCGGCCTGGCGATCGGCGAGCGTGGCGGGATCTGCATTGATACCGCCTGCCAGACCTCAGATAAGGACATCTTCGCCATCGGGGAGTGCGCGCTGTGGGAAGGTAAAATCTTCGGCCTGGTGGCGCCGGGTTATCAGATGGCACGCGTGGCGGCGGCCACGCTGGCGGGTGAGGAGAAATCCTTCACCGGCGCGGATATGAGCACCAAGCTTAAGCTGCTGGGCGTGGACGTGGCCTCGTTTGGGGATGCCCATGGCCGTACGCCGGGGGCATTGAGCTACCAGTGGACCCACGGCCCGCAGCAAATCTATAAAAAAATTGTCGTCAGCCATGACAACAAAACCCTGCTCGGCGGCGTGCTGGTGGGGGATGCCAGCGAATACGCCACGCTGGTGCAGATGATGCTTAACGGAATCAGCCTGCCGAAAGAGCCTGAAACGCTCATCTTGCCAGCCTTCTCCGGTAGCGCGCCAAAAGCGCTGGGGGTGGCGGCGCTGCCGGACAGCGCGCAGATCTGCTCCTGTCATAACGTCAGCAAAGGCGATATCTGCCAGGCAGTAAGCGCCGGTGCGACGGACATCGGCGCCATCAAGCAGTGCACCAAAGCGGCGACCGGCTGCGGTGGGTGCAGCGCGCTGGTGAAACAGGTGATGGAGTTCCAGCTGGCTGAGCAGGGCGTGGAGGTGAAAAAAGATATCTGTGAGCACTTCCCGTACTCGCGTCAGGAGATATACCACCTGGTGCGCGTCAACCATATTCGTACCTTCGACCAGCTGATTAGCCGCTACGGCCAAGGGCACGGCTGTGAGATCTGTAAACCGCTGGTGGGGTCAGTGCTGGCCTCCTGCTGGAACGAATACCTGCTGAAACCGGCGCATTTGCCGTTGCAGGACACCAACGACCGCTACTTTGCCAATATTCAGAAGGACGGAACGTACTCCATCGTTCCGCGCATGCCCGCCGGGGAAGTAACGGCCGACGGGCTGATTGCTATCGGGCAGATCGCAAAGCGCTACGGGCTGTACAGCAAGATCACCGGCGGCCAGCGTATTGACCTGTTTGGTGCCACGCTGGAGCAGCTGCCGGAGATCTGGCAGGCGCTGGTGGAGGCCGGATTTGAAACCGGGCATGCGTACGGTAAATCCCTGCGTACCGTGAAATCCTGCGTCGGGTCAACCTGGTGCCGCTATGGCGTGCAGGACTCCACCGGCCTTGCGGTCAAACTGGAGCACCGTTACAAGGGGCTGCGCGCGCCGCACAAAATCAAAATGGCGGTGTCCGGCTGTACCCGCGAGTGTGCCGAGGCGCAAAGCAAAGATGTCGGCGTGATCGCCACGGACAAGGGCTGGAATCTCTATCTGTGCGGCAACGGCGGCATGAAGCCGCGACACGCGGATCTCTTCGCCAGCGATCTGGATGAAGAGACGCTGATCCGTACCGTCGACCGTTTTCTGATGTTCTACATTCGCACGGCGGAACGCCTGCAGCGAACCAGCACCTGGATGGACAACCTTGAAGGCGGTCTCGACTATCTGCGGGAGGTGATCCTCGACGATAGCCTCGGTATTGCGCAGGAGCTGGAGCAGGAGATGGCCCGTGTGGTGGAAACGTATCAGTGTGAATGGCAGACCACGCTTAACGATCCGAACCGTCTGGCGCTGTTCCGCACGGCGGTGAACGGTCCGGCGACGGAAGAGAGTAAACGCTGGCAGGAAATTTGCGGTCTGGATGAGATCCCGGAGCAGGCGGGGATCGGCGCCCGGCTGGGGCGTAAGCCGATCGCGCTGTTCCGTTTTGGCACATCGGTCTATGCCCTTGACGATCAGGAGCCAGGCAGCGATGCGAACGTACTGTCACGCGGTATTCTTGGCGATGCGGCGGGTGAGCCGGTGGTCATCTCGCCGCTCTATAAACAGCGTATTCGCCTGCGCGACGGCTGCCAGGTGGATAACGGTGAGCCTGCGGTGCGCGCCTGGCCGGTGAAAATCGAAAACGGCAAGGTGTGGGTGGGGAACGACGCGTTGCTGGTGCGTGCGGAGGCATCATGAATGGAACCCGAACAACGTGCCCGTACTGCGGCGTCGGTTGCGGCGTGGTGGCCCGGGTTGAGGGCGACAAGGTCACGGTGCGCGGCGATGAACGCCATCCCGCCAGTTTTGGACGGCTGTGCGTCAAAGGCGCGGCGTTAGGTGAAACCACGGGCCTGCAGGGGCGGCTGTTGCACCCGGTGGTGGACGGGCTGGAGGTGGACTGGCCGCAGGCGTTAAGCGCGGCCGGCGAGCGGCTGCGGGCGATTATCGACACCTGGGGGCCGCAGGCGGTGGCGTTTTACGCCTCCGGCCAGCTACTCACCGAGGATTACTACGCTGCCAATAAGCTGATGAAAGGGTTTATCGGCGCGGCGAACATCGATACCAACTCGCGGCTCTGCATGTCGTCGGCGGTAGCAGGCTATAAGCGCGCATTTGGCGAAGATGTGGTGCCGTGCAGCTATGAGGACGTGGAGAACAGCGATCTGGTGGTGCTGGTGGGTTCAAACGCGGCATGGACGCATCCGGTGCTTTATCAGCGGCTGGTTCAGGCGCGGCAAAACAATCCGCAAATGAAAGTGGTGGTGATCGATCCGCGTAAAACCGCCACCTGTGATATCGCCGACCTGCATCTGGCGCTCGCGCCCGGCAGTGACGCCGGGCTGTTTGTCGGTTTGCTCAACCTGATTCAGGGTACTGACGACTGGCCGATTGCCCGCGTGGCCGGGTTTTGTGGTCTTGATGCACAGGAGATTGCCACGTTTTACGACTGGTTCCTCACGGCGCCGCGTGCCATTACGCTCTACACCATGGGGATCAACCAGTCTTCCAGCGGCAGCGACAAGTGCAACGCCATCATTAACGTTCATCTTGCGAGCGGGAAATTTGCGCGTCAGGGCTGCGGGCCGTTTTCGCTGACCGGCCAGCCAAACGCGATGGGGGGACGGGAAGTGGGGGGACTCGCGAATCAGCTGGCGGCGCACATGAACTTCGAGCCGGACGATCTCTCGCGGGTGGCGCGTTTCTGGGGAACCGAACGGCTGGCGCAAACGCCGGGCCTGATGGCCGTTGATCTGTTTGACGCCATTGCCCGCGGTGAGGTAAAGGCGGTATGGATCATGGGCACCAATCCGGCTGTCTCGCTGCCGGACAGTCACGCGGTATGCCAGGCGCTGGCTAACTGTCCGCTGGTCATTGTTTCTGAGGTGATGCAGGAGACCGACACCAGCCGCTACGCCCATATTCGTTTCCCGGCGCTGGGCTGGGGAGAGAAAAATGGCACGGTCACCAACTCCGAACGGCGGATCTCGCGCCAGCGCGCCTTTCTGGCTGCCCCGGGCCAGGCAAAACCGGACTGGTGGATAGTTGCCCAGGTGGCGAAACAGCTGGGCTATGGTGAGGCCTTTGCCTGGGAACATCCGCAGGAAATTTTTTGTGAACATGCGGCGCTGTCGGCGTTTGAGAATGACGGGGCACGGGCGTTTAATCTGCATGCGCTGGCGGGGCTTACCCGTGAGGCCTGGGATCAGCTTGAGCCTTATCAGTGGGCGGCGGGCGATTTTCCCCACCGGAATATGGTGCCCGTTGACCCGCGTCCGCACGGCGCGGTGCCAGATGCGTTATATCCGTTGCTGCTGAATACCGGACGCATCCGCGATCAATGGCATACCATGACCCGTACGGGATATGTTCCCGGGCTGATGCAGCATATCTCTGAGCCCTGCGTTGAGATCTGCGCCGCAGATGCCGCGCGTTTCGCCCTTTGCGACGGGCAACTGGCGCGGATCAGCTCTCCGCGTGGAGTGATGGTGGCAAAAGTACGTATCAACGATGGGCAAAGGGAGGGTGAAGTATTCGCCCCCATGCACTGGAATGCGCAGTTTGCCCGTCAGGGAAAGGTTAATACGCTGGTGGCAGGGCGCTGCGATCCGCAGTCCGGTCAGCCGGAGAGTAAACAGACCGCCGTCAGGATCATGCCATGGCAGCCTGAATGGCAGGGAGAGCTGTATGCCCGTGTGCTGCCGGAACTGCCGCCTTCGGTACACTGGTGGCGCAAAGCCTCACGCCTGACGGTGGCGGCTGACGAACCGTTGATGCCGTGGGTGAAAGAGTATGCTGAACAGCAGGGCTGGCAACTGCAACTTGCCCGAACGGATGCGCGCAGCAGCGTACTGGCATGGCATAACGGCGAGCTGATGCTCGGATTCTGGGAAGGGACTACGTTGCCAGCGCTGGCGCATGCGACTATTGAAGAGGCTTTCCGTCGGGCTCCAGAGACGCTTGCGGAGCGGCATGCGCTCCTGAACGGCGCGGGCGCGGGGGAGAGTGTCGATCCGGGACGCATAATCTGCAGCTGTTACTGCGTCGGGGAAAATGCGATACGGGAGGCGATTGTCGGCGGGTGCGATTCCGTTGCAGCGCTGGGGGCGAAGCTACGGTGTGGGACGAATTGCGGCTCCTGCGTGCCGGAGCTGAAAGGGCTGTTTGGATAATGGTCTAAGAGTGTCGGGTAAAGCGACAATAATGTTCAGGATATTCCTGAAATTTGCGCTAAGACTGCATTTCACAGCTTATCGCGTTAACATTAAAAGCGTTGCCTCATAAACACAGGTTCTTATTTACGACGTTGATGGCTGTATCGTCCCGCATTCGCTTTCTGTTATTACTCCCACTTCTTACGGCGGGTGCCGTTCACGGTGCCCCGAATTCCTTTATGCATCAGGCAGAAAACCCCTTTGATAACAACGGGGACAGTTTGCCCGATCTCGGCATGGCGACGCCAACAGACGAGGGGGAAAAGCACCTGGCCGAAATGGCAAAAGCCTTTGGCGAAGCCAGTATGACCGATAACGGCCTCACCACCGGCGAGCAGGCGCGTCAGTTCGCGTTTGGTAAGGTGCGTGACGCGGTGAGCGGCGAGGTGAATCAGCAGATTGAGTCCTGGCTCTCGCCCTGGGGCAACGCCAGCGTCAATTTACTGGTGGATGACGAGGGGAACTTTAACGGCAGCAGCGGGAGCTGGTTCATCCCCTGGAATGATAACAACCGTTACCTGAGCTGGAGCCAGCTGGGGCTGACGCAGCAGAGTGACGGCCTGGTGAGCAATGCCGGCATCGGTCAGCGCTGGGTTGCCGGAAAATGGCTGCTCGGCTACAACACCTTTTACGATAACCTGCTTGATGAAAACCTGCAGCGTGCCGGGCTGGGTGCGGAGGCGTGGGGCGAGAATCTGCGTCTGTCTGCCAATTACTATCAACCGCTGGCCAGCTGGCGCGAGAGTTCGGACGTGCAGGAGCAGCGCATGGCGCGTGGCTATGACGTGACCGCTAAAGCCTGGCTGCCGTGGTTTCATCATTTCAACACCAGCGTCAGCTTTGAGCAGTACTTTGGTGACAACGTTGACCTGTTCAACAGTGGAACCGGCTATCACAACCCGGTGGCGGTCAACCTGGGGCTTAACTATACGCCTGTTCCGCTGGTCACCCTGACGGCGGCGCATAAGCAGGGCGAGAGCGGTGCGAGTCAGAACAACCTCGGGCTTAAGCTCAACTACCGCTTCGGCGTGCCTCTTTCCAAGCAGCTTTCCGCCAGCGAAGTTGCCGCCACGCGCTCCCTGCGCGGCAGTCGCTATGATTCACCGGAGCGGGATAACCTGCCGGTAATGGAGTTCCGCCAGCGCAAAACGCTCTCCGTCTGGCTGGCGACCCCGCCGTGGGATCTGAAAGGGGGCGAGACCGTGATGCTCAAGCTTCAGGTACGCAGCACTCATGGTATTCGGCAGATCCACTGGCAGGGCGATACCCAGGCACTGAGCCTGACCGCACCGGCCAACACGCACAGCAGCGATGGCTGGAGTGTGATTATGCCTGCCTGGGATGACAGTGACGGGGCGAAGAACCGCTGGCACCTGTCGGCGGTGGTTGAAGATGAAAAAGGACAGCGCGTCTCATCCAATGAGATCACGCTTACCGTGGTTCAGCCGCTTGTCGCGTTACCTGACGACGACCCGCGCTGGAAGTTACTCCCGGATGAGTAATCCTCAGAAAATGCGTTCCTGATGCACCCACACGGCGGCTTCAACGCGGGATTTTAACTTCATCTTCTTCAGCATATGTTTCACATGCACCTTGACCGTGCTTTCGGTGATATCCAGACGACGGGCGATCATTTTGTTCGGCAGACCCTGGGCAATCAGCTTCAGAATATCGCGCTCGCGCGGGGTTAACTGGCTGACGTCGCGGTCGGAGGTGGCGCGGTTTGCCCGCAGGCTGGCGGCCAGCACCGGGGTTAACGCCTCGCTCAGTACCATTTCGCCTGCGGCAGCCTGTTGCAGGGCCTTGAGCAGATCTTCCGGCTCCATATCTTTCAGCAGGTAGCCGTCTGCACCGCGTTTTAACGCCGTGACGACATCTTCTTCATGGTTTGAGACGCTGAAGACCACCACGCGTCCCGACAGCGATTTTTCACGCAGTTTATCGAGCGTCTCCAGACCGTTCATGCCTGGCATGTTCAGATCGAGCAGGATCAAATCAGGATCAAGCGATTCGGCAAGTTCAATACCCTGTTCACCGTTGCTGGCTTCGCCAACCACGGTGATATCAGGTGCCATGCTGACCAGCTGTTTTACGCCAGTACGCAGCATCGGATGGTCGTCAATCAACAGGATGGATGCCGGTTCCTGATTAGTCATGGGTTTCTCCCTGGATAGTTGTGAGGGGTTTTTCGGGGATAAAGGTGACAACCACTTCTGTGCCACCTGTTTCTCGCCGACGAACCTGGCAATCACCGCGCAGGCTTTGGGCGCGGTCTCGCATGATAATTAAACCGTAATGGTTTGTCCGTTCGGCATTTTCCGGCACGCCGCGGCCGTTGTCATGAACCGTGAGCTTCACCTGATTATCGTGCTGGCTAACGGTAACGGTGACCGCCGTCGCGTCAGCGTGTTTTAGCACGTTGCTCAGCGCTTCGCGGGCGATCTGCAGTAAATGAATGGCCTGATGAGAAGGCACAAAACGAGGCGGCAACTGGTAATCGAGCTTCACCGGGAACCCCAGTCGGGCGCTAAATTCCTGGCAGCTTGCTTCCAGCGCCGGGCGCAGGCCGGGCTCGGTGAGCTGCAGGCGGAAGGTGGTCAGCAGTTCGCGAAGCTGTACCCAGGAGGTGTTCAGCTCGTTGCGGATCTGGCTCAGCAGCGCTTTGTTGCTTTCCGGCATTTCTGCGGCCTGCATTTGCAGACAGCTGACCTGCATTTTCATACAGGAGAGCGACTGGGCGATAGAGTCGTGGAGTTCGCGGGCGATGGTGGCGCGCTCTTCCATCACGATCAGCTGCTGCTGCTTCTCCTGATGGCGGTCTAGGGCCAGCGTGGCCGTCAGCTGTTCAACCAGCGTATCCACCAGTTGCTGCTGGTCGTGGCTCAGATGACGCCCGGCGGGCAGGGTCGCCAGCAGAATACCGTACTGGGTGTGGCTGTCTGTCAGCCGCCATTTTAGCGTCGTGCCGCTGGTGGTCAGCGGCGGTAAGCCTCGTGGGCACAGGTGGCAGCCTTTGTCATCGCAGGTCATATCTGACTGACAGGTAAACTCCTGGTGATTTTCTTCATCTTCCATGTCGTACACCCGAAGCTCCAGGTCGTGCAGCAGGGTCAGATTCTGCAGGCCATTCAGGACCGGGGAGAGACGTTCGCACAGCGGCACCTGCATATGCAGGCGGCGATTAGCCTGCCACAGGAACGAGAGGATCTCGTTTTTCTGCTCCAGCCCCGCTGTTTTCTCCTGTACGCGTTTTTCCAGCACCGCATAACTCTCGGCGAGTTCATCTGACATGGTGTTGAGCGCCTGGCCCAGCATCGCCATTTCGTTACGTCCGCTGATGTGGGTGCGCTGGGTAAAATCCCGGGCAGTCACCGCGCGGGCCATCGCCAGCAGTTGCTTCCAGGGATTCAGCAGCCGGGCGCGCAGCCAGACAATGGTGAAAATCAGCAGCAGCCCCATAAACAGCGCCATCGCCCGGTGGATCATCACCACCCGGTCGATGCGTAATTCGGTGGTTTGATCGAAAGAGGAGACCAGGGTATCAATGCGGGAAACGAACCCGGCGACATCATGGGCAACGGTATCAGGATTTTTCGCCTGCTTTAACCCCGGCTCCAGCTGAGTGTGCCAGTAGCCCTGAAGGGCTTTAAGCTGGGATTCCTGACCGGCACGAATCGCGGCACTTTCCAGTTCGGTGCTGAAAGCGGTATGTTCCATATCGTCCAGCAGCTTCTGATCGTCCTGGGTTAACGGCACCGATGCAAGTAGACGATAACTCTGCATGCGTAGTGAGCCTGCCTCGTTGATGGCATGGGCATTACCCTGTACACCCTGTACCAGCCAGCCGGAAATCGCCATGCCGGTCACGCCGATGGCGGTGGACAGCAAAACGATCAGGGCGACCTGATTGACGAGTGTTAGCGGAGATAAACATCTTTTTAACATAGAGTTGCCGGGCTCCTGACGTGGCCTGCTTGCAGGAATGGCGTTATTCTGGTGCATACCCTGGAGTATACCCATACCAATAAAGGATTACCTCTAAATTGCCAATGGGGTAAGGCTCAGGGGGAGGAATGGACAGCGAGACGTCAGTCCTGTGAAAAACCACGTCTTTTTTACCGTTTTACTCTACTCACTAAGGATGATGGCTTTTTTTTCGCCGCAAATCCTCCCACTTTTCCTTTGATTTATATCAACTTACCGCCGCCCTAAAACCCTAATGTTTGCAGCATCATTCGAGAATCAGAGGTGTCTATGAGTCACACATCCGCTCCCGAAAGGGAAAATGGTGCCGTTATAACTGACTGGCGTCCGGAAGATCCGGCGTTCTGGCAGCAGCGCGGCCACCGTGTCGCAAGCCGAAATCTGTGGATTTCCGTTCCATGTTTATTGTTAGCGTTTTGCGTCTGGATGTTGTTCAGCGCGGTAGCGGTGAACCTGCCTAAGGTCGGATTTACCTTTACCACCGATCAGCTGTTTATGCTGACCGCGCTGCCGTCGCTGTCGGGAGCCTTGCTGCGCGTGCCTTACGCGTTCATGGTGCCGGTTTTTGGCGGCCGTCGCTGGACGGCGTTCAGTACCGGTATCATGATCGTGCCTTGCGTGTGGCTCGGTTTTGCGGTGCAGGACACCTCCACGCCGTTTAGCGTGTTCGTGATCATCTCTCTGCTCTGCGGTTTTGCGGGCGCAAACTTCGCGTCCAGCATGGCAAACATCAGCTTCTTCTTCCCGAAAGCGAAGCAGGGTGGTGCGCTGGGGATTAACGGCGGCCTGGGTAACATGGGCGTCAGCGTAATGCAGCTGATTGCACCGCTGGCGATCTCCGTCTCTATCTTCGCGGCGTTTGGCGGCGGTGGTGTGACGCAGGCAGATGGCTCTTCCCTCTATCTGCAAAACGCGGCCTGGATCTGGGTACCGTTCCTTGTGGTCTTTACCCTTGCGGCCTGGTTCTTTATGAATGACCTGTCTGCATCGAAGGCATCCCTGAGCGAGCAGTTGCCGGTGCTGAAGCGCGGCCACCTGTGGGTGATGGCGCTGCTCTATCTGGCGACCTTCGGCTCGTTCATTGGTTTCTCTGCGGGCTTTGCCATGCTGTCGAAAACCCAGTTCCCGGAGGTGCAAATTCTGCAGTTCGCCTTCTTCGGACCGTTTATTGGCGCGCTGGCGCGTTCGCTGGGCGGCATGGTCTCTGACCGTCTGGGCGGGACCCGCGTGACGCTGATTAACTTCGTTGTGATGGCTGTCTTCTGTGCGCTGCTGTTCCTGACCCTGCCAGCCGACGGACAGGGCGGTAACTTCATCGCCTTCTTCGGCGTGTTTATGGTGCTGTTCCTGACGGCCGGGCTGGGAAGTGCTTCTACCTTCCAGATGATCTCCGTCATCTTCCGTAAGCTGACCATGGACCGCGTGAAAGCGCAGGGCGGTAGCGAAGAGCAGGCCATGCGCGAAGCGGCAACGGATACGGCGGCAGCGCTGGGCTTTATCTCCGCGATTGGCGCTATCGGTGGCTTCTTTATTCCAAAAGCGTTCGGGATCTCGCTGGACCTGACCGGCTCCCCGGCAGGAGCAATGAAAGTATTCCTCGTTTTCTATATCGCCTGTGTCGCCATCACGTGGCTGGTATATGGCCGTAATTCCAAGAAAAATAAGTAAGTTTGATTATCCGTTTACGCGACCTTCGGGTCGCGTTTTTTTGTTTCCTTAGTAGTTACAACATACTATTGGCTTTTCTAACGTCCCGCCCGCAGGTAACTCTGTGATCGCCATCGCTTTTCAGCCGAGCCTACCCCTTAATACCCGAGATGTTAAAAACAGGCGGGCTTATTGTACGATAAATAAAAAATACCCTTTAAAATCATTTAGATATAAAAATAAAAATTCTACCGCTTTGGTGGTATTCGTTATAACACCTCACTTCATAGTCCCCCTCCGTCTTGATCGTTATCAATTCTCCCTCTCTTACAGGACGTTACCTTCGCTGCAAATCAGCAATGTCGATTTAGAGAGCCACAGGCTCCACACAGGAGATACCCGATGAGCAAATTTTTGGACCGGTTTCGCTACTTCAAACAGAAGGGTGAAACTTTTGCCGATGGGCACGGCCAGGTTCTGGATACCAACCGGGACTGGGAAGACGGTTACCGCCAGCGCTGGCAGCATGACAAAGTCGTCCGTTCAACCCACGGTGTAAACTGCACTGGCTCGTGTAGCTGGAAGATTTTCGTTAAAAACGGTCTGGTGACCTGGGAAATGCAGCAGACCGACTATCCGCGCACCCGCCCGGATATGCCGAACCATGAACCACGTGGCTGCCCGCGTGGTGCCAGCTACTCCTGGTATCTCTACAGTGCGAACCGTCTTAAATATCCTCTGATGCGCAAGCGCCTGATGAAAATGTGGCGTGAAGCCAAGGTGCAGCACAGCGATCCGGTAGAGGCGTGGGCATCCATCATCGAAGACGCCGACAAAGCGAAAAGCTTCAAGCAGGCGCGTGGCCGCGGTGGTTTTGTTCGCTCCTCCTGGAAAGAGGTGAATGAGCTAATTGCCGCCTCTAACGTCTATACCGTCAAAACTTACGGTCCTGACCGCGTGGCAGGCTTCTCGCCGATCCCGGCGATGTCGATGGTCTCTTACGCTTCTGGCGCGCGCTATCTTTCCCTGATTGGGGGAACCTGTCTGAGCTTCTACGACTGGTACTGCGACCTGCCGCCAGCGTCTCCACAGACCTGGGGTGAGCAGACCGACGTGCCAGAGTCCGCCGACTGGTATAACTCCAGCTACATTATCGCCTGGGGCTCAAACGTACCGCAGACCCGTACCCCGGATGCCCACTTCTTTACTGAAGTGCGTTACAAAGGCACCAAAACCGTTGCGGTGACCCCGGACTACGCCGAAATTGCCAAGCTGTGTGACCTGTGGCTGGCGCCTAAACAGGGTACTGACTCCGCGATGGCGCTGGCGATGGGCCACGTCATGCTGCGTGAATTCCACCTCGATAAACCAAGCCAGTACTTCACCGATTACGTGCGTCGTTATACCGACATGCCAATGCTGGTGATGCTGGAAGAGCGTGACGGCTACTACGCGGCAGGCCGTACGCTGCGTGCGGCGGATCTGGTGGACGCGCTTGGCCAGGAAAACAACCCTGAGTGGAAAACCGTCGCGTATAACAGCAACGGTGAGCTGGTGGTGCCAAACGGTTCAATCGGCTTCCGCTGGGGTGAGAAGGGCAAATGGAACCTTGAACAACGTAACGGTACAACCGGCGAAGAGACCGAGCTGCGCCTGAGCATGCTGGGCAGCCAGGATGAGATCGCAGAAGTGGGCTTCCCGTACTTCGGCGGCGAAGGTTCTGAGCACTTCAACAAGGTTGAGCTACAGAACGTCCTGATGCACAAACTGCCGGTGAAACGCCTGCAACTGGCCGACGGCTCTAGCGCCCTGGTGACCACCGTGTATGACCTGACGCTGGCCAACTACGGTCTGGAGCGCGGTCTGAACGATGAAAACTGCGCGACCAGCTATGACGATGTGAAGGCGTACACCCCAGCCTGGGCGGAGCAGATCACCGGCGTACCGCGTGCGCAGATCACCCGTATCGCCCGTGAATTCGCAGAAAACGCCGACAAAACCCATGGTCGTTCAATGATTATCGTTGGTGCCGGTCTGAACCACTGGTATCACCTCGATATGAACTACCGTGGCCTGATCAACATGCTGATCTTCTGCGGCTGTGTCGGTCAGAGCGGTGGCGGCTGGGCGCACTACGTGGGCCAGGAAAAACTGCGTCCGCAGACCGGCTGGCAGCCGCTGGCGTTTGCCCTTGACTGGCAGCGTCCGGCGCGTCACATGAACAGCACTTCCTACTTCTATAACCACTCCAGCCAGTGGCGCTATGAGACGGTTACCGCGCAGGAGCTGCTGTCGCCAATGGCAGATAAATCCCGCTACAGCGGTCATCTGATCGACTTTAACGTCCGCGCTGAACGCATGGGCTGGTTGCCGTCCGCGCCTCAGCTGGGCACTAACCCGCTGCGTATTGCGGAAGAGGCGAAGCAGGCAGGGATGTCGCCAGTGGATTACACCGTTAAGTCTCTGAAAGACGGTTCAATCCGTTTTGCGGCCGAGCAGCCGGAAAACGGTAAAAACCATCCGCGTAACCTGTTCATCTGGCGTTCCAACCTGCTGGGCTCGTCCGGTAAAGGCCACGAGTACATGCTGAAATACCTGCTCGGTACCGAAAACGGTATCCAGGGTAAAGATCTCGGCAAGCAGGGCGGCGTGAAGCCGGAAGAGGTGGAGTGGAAAGACAACGGTCTCGACGGCAAGCTGGATCTGGTGGTGACCCTCGACTTCCGTCTCTCCAGCACCTGCCTGTACTCCGATATCGTGCTGCCTACCGCTACCTGGTACGAAAAAGACGACATGAATACCTCGGATATGCATCCGTTTATTCATCCGCTGTCTGCGGCCGTTGACCCGGCGTGGGAATCAAAAAGCGACTGGGATATCTACAAAGACATCGCGAAGAAATTCTCTGAAGTCTGCGTAGGGCACCTGGGCAAAGAGACCGACGTGGTGACGCTGCCTATCCAGCACGACTCCGCCGCAGAACTGGCGCAGCCGCTGGACGTGAAGGACTGGAAAAAAGGTGAATGTGACCTGATCCCGGGCGTAACGGCACCGCACATTATTCCGGTGGAACGTGACTACCCGGCGACCTACGAGCGCTTTACCTCTATCGGCCCGCTGATGGAGAAAATCGGCAACGGCGGGAAAGGGATTGCCTGGAACACCCAGAGCGAAATGGATCTGCTGCGCAAGCTCAATTACACCAAAGCGAACGGTCCGGCCAAAGGCCAGCCGATGCTGAATACGGCGATTGATGCGGCAGAAATGATCCTGACCCTGGCACCGGAAACCAACGGCCAGGTTGCCGTGAAGGCCTGGAAAGCGCTGAGTGAATTCACCGGCCGGGACCATACGCATCTGGCGCTCAACAAAGAAGACGAAAAAATCCGCTTCCGCGATATTCAGGCGCAGCCGCGCAAAATTATCTCCAGCCCGACCTGGTCTGGCCTGGAAGATGAACATGTCTCTTATAACGCCGGGTATACCAACGTTCACGAGCTGATCCCATGGCGTACTCTGTCCGGTCGTCAGTCGCTGTATCAGGATCACCAGTGGATGCGTGACTTCGGTGAAAGCCTGCTGGTTTACCGTCCGCCAATCGACACCCGCTCCGTGAAAGCGGTGATGGGCGCGAAATCGAACGGCAACCCGGAGAAGGCGCTGAACTTCCTGACGCCGCACCAGAAGTGGGGGATCCACTCAACTTATAGCGACAACCTGCTGATGCTGACCTTGTCCCGCGGTGGTCCGATTGTGTGGATGAGTGAAGCGGACGCCAAAGATCTGGGTATTGAAGATAACGACTGGATCGAAGTGTTCAACAGCAACGGCGCCCTGACGGCGCGTGCGGTGGTGAGCCAGCGCGTACCGGCCGGGATGACCATGATGTACCACGCACAGGAACGTATCGTGAACCTGCCGGGTTCAGAGATCACCGAGCAGCGCGGCGGTATTCACAACTCCGTGACCCGTATTACGCCGAAGCCGACCCACATGATCGGTGGCTATGCACAGCTGGCCTACGGCTTTAACTACTACGGTACGGTAGGTTCTAACCGCGATGAGTTCGTGGTGGTACGTAAGATGAAAAATATTAACTGGTTAGATGGCGAAGGTAATGACCAGGTACAGGAGAGCGTAAAATGAAAATTCGTTCACAAGTCGGCATGGTGCTGAATCTGGATAAATGCATCGGCTGTCATACCTGCTCAGTCACCTGTAAGAACGTCTGGACCAGCCGTGAAGGGATGGAATACGCCTGGTTCAACAACGTGGAAAGCAAGCCGGGCACCGGCTTCCCGACCGACTGGGAAAACCAGGAGAAGTGGAAGGGCGGCTGGATCCGTAAAATCAACGGTAAACTGCAGCCGCGCATGGGTAACCGTGCGATGCTGCTGGGTAAAATCTTCGCCAACCCGCATCTGCCGGGTATCGAAGATTATTACGAACCGTTTGACTACGACTACCAGAACCTGCATAACGCGCCGGAAAGTAAGCACCAGCCGATCGCCCGTCCTCGCTCCCTGATCACCGGCCAGCGCATGGACAAAATTACCAGCGGTCCAAACTGGGAGGAGATTCTGGGCGGCGAGTTCGAAAAGCGCGCCAAAGACCAGAACTTCGAGAACATGCAGAAGGCGATGTACGGCCAGTTTGAAAACACCTTCATGATGTACCTGCCGCGTCTGTGTGAGCACTGCCTCAACCCGGCGTGCGTGGCGACCTGCCCGAGCGGTGCCATCTACAAGCGTGAAGAAGACGGCATCGTGCTGATCGACCAGGACAAGTGCCGCGGCTGGCGTATGTGCATCACCGGCTGCCCGTACAAAAAAATCTACTTCAACTGGAAGAGCGGTAAGTCTGAGAAGTGCATCTTCTGCTACCCACGTATCGAAGCCGGTATGCCGACCGTTTGCTCCGAGAGCTGCGTAGGCCGTATTCGTTACCTCGGCGTGCTGCTGTATGACGCGGACGCGATTGAAAATGCCGCGAGCACCGAGAACGAGAAAGATCTGTACCAGCGTCAGCTGGACGTGTTCCTTGACCCGAACGATCCGAAAGTGATTGAGCAGGCGCTGAAAGACGGCATTCCGCAGAGCGTAATCGACGCGGCGCAGCAGTCTCCGGTATACAAAATGGCGATGGACTGGAAGCTGGCTCTGCCACTGCACCCGGAATACCGCACGCTGCCGATGGTCTGGTACGTGCCGCCTCTGTCGCCGATTCAGTCAGCCGCGGATGCAGGCGAGCTGGGCAGCAACGGCATTCTGCCGGACGTGGAGAGCTTGCGTATCCCGGTTCAGTACCTGGCAAACCTGCTGACCGCAGGCGATACCCAGCCGGTACTGCTGGCGCTGAAACGTATGCTGGCGATGCGCCACTTCAAACGTGCGGAAACGGTGGACGGCGTGACCGACACCCGTGCGCTGGAAGAGGTCGGCCTGACCGAAGCGCAGGCCCAGGAGATGTACCGCT
Organism: Enterobacter cloacae complex sp. OE43NF; assembly: GCF_023544405.1. Classification (NCBI taxonomy): domain Bacteria; kingdom Pseudomonadati; phylum Pseudomonadota; class Gammaproteobacteria; order Enterobacterales; family Enterobacteriaceae; genus Enterobacter; species Enterobacter cloacae complex sp. OE43NF. The sequence continues at coordinate 39,596 of NZ_JAMJFW010000017.1, read as the reverse complement.
ACCTGGCCATTGCCAACTATGAAGATCGTTTCGTGGTACCAAGCAGCCACCGTGAACTGGCCCGCGAAGCCTTCCCGGAGAAAAACGGTTGTGGCTTTAGCTTTGGCGACGGTTGCCACGGGTCTGACAGCAAATTCAACCTGTTCAACAGCCGCCGCATCGACGCCATGGATGTGACCAGCAAAACGGAGCCGCACCCATGATTGAACTCGTGATTATTTCGCGTCTGCTGGAGTACCCGGATGCTGCGCTGGCGCAGCATCAGCAGGAACTCTTTGATGCGCTCGCGTTCTCTGAAAACCTCGATAAAGAAGATGCCCAGACACTGGGCGTTTTCCTCCGCGACCTGTTAGCGCGCGATCTTCTCGATGCGCAGGCGGATTACAGCCAGCTGTTTGATCGCGGTCGCGCAACCTCGCTGCTGCTGTTTGAACACGTTCACGGGGAATCCCGCGATCGGGGGCAGGCGATGGTGGACCTGATGGCCCAGTACGAGCAGCACGGCCTGCAGCTCGACAGCCGCGAGCTGCCGGATCATCTGCCGCTGTACCTGGAGTATCTGGCGCAGTTGCCAAAAGAAGAGGCGCTGGGTGGTCTGCAGGACATCGCGCCGATTCTGGCGTTGCTCAGCGCCCGTCTTCAGCAGCGCGAGAGCCGCTATGCGGCGCTGTTTGGGGTGCTGGTGAAGCTGGCGAATACCTCGGTCGACAGTGAAAAAGTGGCGGAGAAAATTGCGGACGAAGCCCGCGACGACACGCCACAGGCGCTGGATGCAGTCTGGGAAGAAGAGCAGGTGAAATTCTTTGCTGACCAGAGCTGCGGCGAATCTGAAATTTCGGCTCACCAGCGTCGTTTTGCCGGCGCGGTTGCCCCGCAATATTTGAATATCTCTAACGGAGGACGGCACTAATGCACTTCCTGAATATGTTCTTCTTTGACATTTACCCGTATATCGCGGGCACCGTGTTCCTGGTGGGAAGCTGGCTGCGTTATGACTATGGCCAGTATACCTGGCGTGCTGCCTCCAGCCAGATGCTGGATCGTAAAGGGATGCACGTTGCGTCTAACCTGTTCCACATCGGTATTCTGGGGATTTTTGCCGGTCACTTCCTGGGAATGCTGACGCCACACTGGATGTATGAAGCGTGGCTGCCCATCGAAGTGAAGCAGAAGATGGCGATGATCGCCGGTGGCGCTTGCGGCGTGATGACCCTGGTGGGTGGTCTGCTGCTGCTGAAACGCCGTCTGTTCAGTCCGCGCGTGCGGGCTACCACTACCACGGCGGATATCCTGATCCTCTCTCTGCTGATGGTTCAGTGCGCACTGGGTCTGCTGACCATTCCATTCTCGGCGCAGCATATGGACGGCAGCGAAATGATGAAGCTGGTGGGATGGGCGCAGTCCGTAGTGACCTTCCACGGTGGTGCATCTGAACATCTGGACGGGGTGGCGTTTATCTTCCGCCTGCACCTGGTGTTGGGTATGACCCTGTTTGTGCTGTTCCCGTTCTCTCGTCTGGTGCACATCTGGAGCGCGCCGGTGGAGTACCTGACGCGCAAATACCAGATTGTGCGTGCCCGTCGCTAATTGGTCGTTTTGATACTAACCCCGCATTCGCGGGGTTTTTTTTCGCCCCAGCCCAGGTTATTGCCTGCCGCAGCAAACAGGATCAGCGCGCCGCCCGCCAGTTGGGTAATATCCAGCGAATGCCCGAAGACCACATTATCGACAACGATGGCTACTACCGGATAGATAAAGGACAGTGAACCGGTAATGGGCGTCGGAAGTTTTTGGATGGCGCTATACAACAGCTGATACATGATACCGGTATGGACAATGCCCTGCGTCAGTAAAATTGGCCACGGAAAATCAGCGGACAAGGCGGGCATACGGGTAAACGGCAGTAGCATTACCACGCCTGTCAGCACCTGAATAAACGCTATATGCTGTGGCGCGATGGATTTCAGTTTGCGGGCAATAATCGCCGTCAACGCATAGAAGAACGCCGCACCCAGTGCCAGACCGATCTCCGCGAGCCAGGCTGAGCCATGGGAACCGGACAGTTCGCCTGAGAGCAAAATTACCACCCCGCCGAAGGCAAGAAACAGCCAGCCCCATTTGACCAGACTGACGCGTTCGCCTAATAACATACCCATCATCATCAGCATAAAGGGCTGAGTGTTATAGACCACAGTGGAAAGGCCAATCGAAATACGTTCATAGGCAGCGAACAGCAGCAGCCAGTTCACCACTAATGCTACCCCGCCGAGAATAGCCAGCAGCAGAGAGGTACGGGTGAGGGGACTAAAGGGTTTTTGGCTCATTCGAATGAAAATGAACAGTGCGATTGCGCCGATCAGACAGCGCCAGAAAACCACTTCTGACACTGGCAGTCCGGAGAGTAAAACAAACGCGCCAATGGAGCCGGAAATTAACATCGCCAGGCTCATTTGCCAGACGCCTTTATGTAAGTCACGCATCATTCACCTCCTGGTTGATGACGCTATTGTCGAAAATTGCTGTCGGGTTTTACAGGGTTGAGATAAGGTTAAATACGCGAATGGCTTTTTAAAATTAGGTGAAAACGATGGAATACCTTCTCGATGATATCGATCGGCAAATTTTGGCTTGTCTGGTCGAGGATGCGCGTATGTCGCTGAAGGTGCTCAGCGGCCGTATCGGTCTGACTTCGCCCAGCACGGCAGAACGCCTGAAAAGGCTGGAAGAGCGTGGAGTGATTCAGGGTTACGGTGCCCGGGTCAATCTGGCGGCGTTAGGTTATACGCTGCAGGCGCTGGTGCGGGTTCGCCCGTTGCCTGGACTGTTACATAAAGTGGATAAATACATCCAGGCGATGCCGGAGTGCATTGAAAGCGACAAAGTGACCGGTGAAGACTGTTTTGTCATCCGGCTGGTGGTGCGGTCGATTGAACAACTGGATGTGTTGCTGGACGGGCTGGCGGAGCATGCCCAGTGTAATACGTCGATTGTGAAGAGCTCACCGGTGAAGCGACGCTTGCCGCCGATGTAGCCGTCTGTCGCCGGGTGGCGGCTACGCCTTACCCGGCCTACGAAAGTTTGCTCGGTTAGGTTTTATTATGATTTTTGGAATTAATGGTGGTGGGGGAAGGATTCGAACCTTCGAAGTCGATGACGGCAGATTTACAGTCTGCTCCCTTTGGCCGCTCGGGAACCCCACCAGGGGTAATTCTAATTTTGAGGTCGTGCTGAGAGATGGTGGTGGGGGAAGGATTCGAACCTTCGAAGTCGATGACGGCAGATTTACAGTCTGCTCCCTTTGGCCGCTCGGGAACCCCACCACGGGGTAATGCTTGTACTGGCCTGCTTCCTGCTGGAAGCGGGGCGCATCATATCAAATGACACGCCCCTGTAAAGCGTTACCACAAGAAAAATAAACTGGTTGCCTGATTTTTACCCGCAAAGCTGTAAAGCTAACCAATTCATTTCACTGTCGATTAAAGAATGATCGTTCTGTTACCGTAAACGAATACGCGCTGCGCCAGCACCTGATAGAGTGCGCGGCTCAGAACGTTCTTCTCAACATCGCGTCCGGCACGCATCATGTCTTCCGCCGTGTAGGTGTGATCCACATGAATCACGTCCTGCATGATGATTGGGCCTTCATCCAGATTGTCATTCACGTAATGCGCCGTTGCGCCGATGATCTTCACGCCGCGTTCATAGGCCTGGTGGTAGGGGCGTGCGCCAATAAAGGCGGGCAGGAAGGAGTGGTGAATGTTAATAATTTTGTTCGGGAAACGCGCCACGAAGGAGGGCGTCAGCACGCGCATGTATTTCGCCAGGACAACGTAGTCCGGGTTGTGCGCTTCAATAGCCTCTGCCATCAGGTTGTCGTGCTCTTCACGCGTATGGCCTTCATGGCTCACCAGCTCGAACGGAATATCAAAACGTTCTACCAGCGTACGCAGCGTCTCGTGGTTACCGATAACGGCGGCGATTTCGACATCCAGACCGCCGTAGTTAGCTTTCATCAGCAGATCGCCCAGGCAGTGGGCTTCTTTGGTCACCAGAATTACGATGCGACGACGGCCTGCTGGTGTCAACTCGCGTACGGAACCTTCCGGCAGCGCGCTGTCCAGATCGGCAAGCAGAGTGGTGTCGTTGAAAATACCTTCCAGTTCGGTACGCATGAAGAAACGACCGGTACGGTGGTCAACGAATTCGTTGTTCTGCACGATATTCAATTCATGTTTGTAACAGATGTTGGTAATTCGTGCGATCAGCCCTTTTTGATCGGGACAGATGGTGCGCAGAACTTTACGTTGTAGTGATTGCATCGCCGGGAAATCCTGTTTGAGTATTTGCGAAGTCTCGGTTGTCGGGCGTTACTGCCCGCAACACTTTTTAAATTTTTTACCAGAACCACAAGGGCAGGGATCGTTACGACCAAACTGCGGGCGCGTTCCGTCAATATAATACCATTGCCCGCTTTCCTTTAAGAACCGGGAACGCTCGATAATGGCACCCGGTTTATTGTGTTCAGTAAACCGGGCAACAAAGCTGACGTAACCTTCATTTTCGTGACTACCGGGTGCGGATTCATAAACGGTAAGACCGAGCCACTGGGTATTGGCGAACCCAGCTTCGATCTCCTGTTTGAAACTGGCGGCCTGGCATGAGGGGTGCCAGGTTTTAATCAGGTAGTCTGCGTCCTTGATCACAAAAGCGGTATACCGTGAACGCATAAGGTGTGATGGGTCTGGTGCAACCTGATCGCCAGAAAGATATCGCTGGCAACATAGGCTATACTCCAGAGCGCTACCACAGGGGCAGAGTTGAGACACGATTCTCTTCCTGGAACAAAAAATTAAGGGCGTAAAACGCTTCGGGTAGCACCATGTTAACTGAGCTGTTGCGTTGACGCTATGTCGGGAATCCAGGGGAAGTAAAACAGGGCGAATGAGAAAGGTTAAAATTGGACTGGCGCTGGGCTCAGGTGCAGCCCGCGGATGGTCACACATCGGCGTGATAAATGCCTTAAACCAGATGGGCGTCGATGTCGATATTGTTGCAGGATGTTCGATTGGATCGCTGGTAGGTTCCGCCTATGCGTGCGGCAAATTGCCCGAACTTGAAGCGTGGGTGCGATCCTTCAGTTACTGGGACGTGCTGCGTCTGATGGACCTTTCCTGGCAGCGCGGTGGGTTGCTTCGCGGTGAACGCGTCTTTAACCAGTTCCGTCAGATTATGCCTCTTCAGGACTTCAGCGATTGTCAGATGCCATTTGGTGCCGTGGCGACGAATCTCAGTACGGGACGTGAGCTGTGGCTGACCGAAGGGGATATCCACCTTGCCGTTCGCGCCTCCTGCAGTATGCCGGGCCTTATGGCTCCTGTCCCGCATAATGGGTACTGGCTTGTTGATGGCGGAGTCGTTAACCCCGTGCCAATCTCTTTGACGCGCGCAATGGGGGCTGACATCGTGATCGCGGTCGATTTACAACACGACGCTCATCTGATGCAGCAAGACCTCATGCCGGTCAATTTGCAAAGCGAAGATGCCGAGGCGGAAAAACTGGCCTGGCATGAGCGCTTACGCGGGCGAATTGGTCGGATAGCCGCGCGCCGCTCGGTCGCTGCACCCACGGCAATGGTGATTATGACCACCTCAATCCAGGTGCTGGAAAACCGCCTGAAACGTAACCGTATGGCGGGCGACCCACCGGATATTCTGATTCAACCCTATTGTCCACAAATCTCTACCCTTGATTTCCATCGGGCTGAGGCCGCCATCGCAGCGGGCTCTTTAGCCGTCGAAAAGAAAATGGACGAATTATTGCCATTTGTGCGAACCGCACGTTGAGCACCTTTTTTTGACTACTTCAGCAAAATCTGACAGGCGATAGTGCCGATAGCATGCCACTATTTAGTAACTGTCAGCCAGGGGAGGAACCATGACGCAGCCATTGGCCGGAAAACACATTTTGATTGTTGAAGACGAGCCCGTTTTCCGATCGCTACTGGATTCGTGGTTATCCTCGCTGGGGGCAACCACTGCCCTGGCTGAAGATGGTGTTGATGCCCTGGAAAAAATGGTCAGTATCACGCCCGATCTGATGATCTGTGATATCGCAATGCCGCGGATGAATGGCCTGAAATTGGTTGAACATCTGCGTAATGAGGGCAACCAGACGCCCATTCTGGTGATCTCCGCGACGGAAAATATGGCGGATATTGCCAAAGCATTACGTCTGGGGGTGCAGGATATTCTGCTGAAACCAGTAAAAGATCTGAACCGTTTGCGTGAAACGGTATTGGCCTGCCTTTATCCGAATATGTTTAATTCCCGCGTCGAGGAAGAAGAGCGCCTTTTCCAGGACTGGGATGCTTTAGTCAGTAATCCGCCTGCCGCGGCCAAGCTATTGCAGGAACTTCAGCCGCCGGTACAACAGACCTTTTCACACTGTCGAATAAATTATCGCCAGCTTGTGGCCGCGGATCAGCCCGGTCTGGTGCTGGATATTGCGCCATTATCGGATTCCGATCTTGCGTTTTATTCCCTGGATGTTACCCGTGCCGGGGATAATGGTGTATTAGCAGCGTTATTACTTCGTGCGCTATTTAACGGGCTGTTGCAGGAACAGTTATCGCATCAGGGGCAACGGCTTCCGGAGTTAGGCAGTTTACTTAAACAGGTTAACCAGCTTTTTCGCCAGGCCAATTTACCAGGACAATTTCCATTGCTGGTTGGCTATTACCATAGTGGATTGAAAAATCTTATCCTCGTTTCAGCGGGTCTGAACGCCTCTCTGAATACCGGGGAACATCATATTCAGGTTAGCAACGGTGTGCCGCTGGGGACATTGGGTACGGCTTATCTTAATCAAATTAGCCATCGCTGTTCTTCCTGGCAGTGCCAAATTTGGGGTGCCGGCGGACGGTTGCGGTTAATGTTGTCCACGGAATAAGCAGTTGGATCTTAATTTTAAGATTGCCTTACCTGTGTTTTGTGGGGAGTGCTACTATCGCTGCCCAGATTCATGCGTATTTATCCTAATTGATCGGCAACGCGTTCTTTTCAGACCCGGACTGTGTGATGAGGCTGATATACTCAACGCGTTATTTAATGCATAAAAGTTCAAAACTTGAACAGCTCAGGAGAATTTGAATGGCTGCCCTAAATTCGAAAGTCAGAAAGGCCGTCATCCCGGTAGCGGGATTGGGGACCAGGATGTTACCAGCAACTAAGGCAATTCCTAAAGAGATGTTGCCACTGGTTGATAAGCCATTAATTCAGTATGTCGTAAACGAATGTATCGCGGCCGGCATCACTGAAATTGTGCTGGTTACACATTCATCTAAAAACTCTATCGAAAACCATTTCGATACCAGTTTCGAACTCGAAGCCATGCTGGAAAAACGCGTTAAGCGTCAGCTGTTAGAAGAAGTTCAGTCTATTTGCCCTCCGCACGTTACCATTATGCAGGTGCGTCAGGGGCTGGCGAAAGGTCTGGGCCACGCGGTACTTTGTGCATATCCTGTTGTGGGTAATGAACCTGTTGCGGTCATTCTGCCAGACGTCATTCTGGACGAATATGAATCCGATCTCTCTCAGGATAACCTTGCTGAGATGATCAAGCGCTTTGACGAAACGGGTAGCAGCCAGATTATGGTTGAACCTGTTGAAGACGTGACGGCTTACGGTGTTGTTGACTGTAAAGGCGTTAATCTTGAACCCGGTGAAAGCGTGCCAATGGTAGGCGTCGTAGAGAAGCCTAAAGCCGACGTAGCGCCGTCTAATCTGGCGGTAGTAGGTCGCTATGTCCTGAGTGCTGAAATCTGGCCACTGCTGGCGAAAACGCCTCCAGGAGCAGGAGATGAGATCCAGCTGACCGATGCCATCGATATGCTGATCGAGAAAGAGACCGTTGAAGCCTACCATATGAAAGGTAAGAGCCATGACTGCGGTAATAAACTCGGTTATATGCAGGCATTCGTGGAATATGGCATCCGCCACAATTCACTGGGTGAAGAATTTAAAGCCTGGCTGAAAGAGAGCGTGGGTATTAAAAAATAACCCCGTCTGCAAATGATCAAGACCGGTGAGGCGATGCCCACCGGTTTTTTTTATGCCCACAACTCAGGGTAACCACGCCGGTCTGTAAGGAACGTTAAATAGTACGATGTCCCAATATGACGGCATGTAAGGGGATGTTTGCAGGAATTGAGGATAAAAAAAATCCCGCATTAAGCGGGATTTTTCTGAATACGTTAGGATTAATCCTTGATCAGGAAGTCGTCCAGCTGTTTACCTTGCTCATCCATGGCTTTTTTGATAACAGCAGGTGTACGACCCTGGCCAGTCCAGGTTTTAGTTTCGCCGTTCTCGTCGACATAGCTATATTTAGCAGGACGAGCAGCGCGTTTTGCTTTAGTACCGGTCTTCGCTGCAGCCATGCTGTTCAGCAATTCATTTGGATCGATACCATCAGCAATCAGCATTTCACGATATTGCTGCAGTTTACGCGTACGCTCTTCGATTTCAGCAGCAGCAGCGCTTTCTTCTTCGCGACGTTCATTAACTACAACTTCTAATTTTTCCAGCATTTCTTCAAGCGTTTCCAGGGTGCATTCTCTTGCCTGCGCACGAAGAGTACGGATGTTGTTCAGAATTTTAAGTGCTTCGCTCATTGTAGTAATCTCAAACTTATAATGGGGGGTGGTTTGTTGTCCTAATAATAGAGCGATAAATTCAGTTGTGCAATAGGTGGGAATGTAAGGAATTCAAAAAATACGGAATAATGGGCGCTATTATTAATTACGCTAACTTAAATTTCATACCCACACAGGCTCGCTTGTTATCACGCTTACCTGCTTAACCCGTTCGGTTGCATCTTTTTTTTGTGACATTTACCGCAGGAATTATAGTTGCGGCGGATAAATATCAGCCTTTTGTATTAGTTTCTGCCAGCGTTGCCAGGGCAAAAATAGTTAATAAATAGTGAATTTTAATGAACGTGGATTCCAGTATAAAAAGAAGTGTTATGTTTAGTGGGTTCGCGACATATAGAGCATGCTGAATCCGTTTACCTCCTGTTTTATCGCATTATTTTCCTGTACATCTCGTGGTTAACTACGGCTTGAACCCCATACTCTGTGTGGTGTATCGCTGATGACCAGACAAAATATGGTACAATGAATCATTGGGAATATTACACATTGATTAGGGTTTGACGGCCAATGGCACAACTTTATTTCTACTATTCGGCAATGAATGCCGGAAAATCCACGGCGTTACTGCAATCCTCCTACAATTATCAGGAACGAGGGATGCGCACCGTTGTTTACACCGCTGAAATCGACGATCGCTTCGGTGCAGGTAAGGTGAGTTCAAGAATTGGTCTCTCGTCTCCGGCCAGACTGTTTAACCCACAAACGGACCTGTTGCAGGATATCCGTGCCGAGCATACTTCCCAGCCCATTCATTGCGTTTTGGTCGATGAAAGCCAGTTCCTGACGCGTGAACAGGTGCATGCGCTTTCAGAGGTCGTAGATGAACTTGATATTCCCGTTCTCTGCTATGGTTTGCGCACGGACTTTCGCGGGGAGCTATTTGCCGGTAGCCAGTATTTGCTTGCCTGGTCTGATAAACTGGTCGAACTGAAAACCATCTGTTTTTGCGGCCGTAAAGCCAGTATGGTGCTTCGTCTTGATCAGTCTGGTAAACCCTATGCAGACGGTGAGCAGGTCGTGATAGGGGGCAATGAACGCTATGTGTCGGTCTGTCGTAAGCATTATAAAGAGGCGTTGTCTGTGGGCTCCCTGACGGCGATTCAGCACGATAACCGGAAGTAGTTTCAAAGAACTCAAAGCCTGCTCTTCAGACATAAAAAAAACCCGCCAGAGGCGGGTTTTTTAACAGCGGTCAATTAAGCGCTTTTCTTCGCTTTTTTGTCAGCTTTAATGACGGGTGCTTCTGTTTTCACAGCAGCAACGTCACCTTCTTTGAACTCACGTCCGTAGAATGTATCCAGCAGGATCTGTTTCAGCTCGGAGATCAGTGGGTAACGCGGGTTCGCACCTGTACACTGGTCATCGAATGCATCTTCAGACAGCTTATCCACGTGTGCCAGGAAGTCAGCTTCCTGAACACCCGCTTCGCGGATAGATTTAGGAATGCCCAGTTCAGCCTTCAGGCTTTCCAGCCATGCCAGCAGTTTCTCGATCTTCGCAGCAGTACGGTCGCCCGGTGCGCTCAGACCCAGGTGGTCTGCGATTTCAGCGTAACGACGACGTGCTTGCGGACGGTCGTACTGGCTGAAAGCAGTCTGCTTGGTTGGGTTGTCATTCGCGTTATAACGGATAACGTTGCTGATCAACAGGGCGTTCGCCAGACCGTGAGGGATGTGGAACTGAGAACCCAGTTTGTGAGCCATGGAGTGGCAAACCCCGAGGAAGGCGTTAGCAAACGCGATACCGGCGATGGTTGCTGCACTGTGGACACGCTCACGGGCAACCGGGTTTTTAGACCCTTCGTTGTAAGACGCTGGCAGGTTTTCTTTCAGTAGTTTCAGCGCCTGCAGAGCCTGACCATCAGAGAACTCAGAAGCCAGTACGGAAACATAGGCTTCCAGGGCGTGAGTCACAGCGTCCAGACCACCGAATGCACACAGTGATTTCGGCATATCCATCACCAGGTTGGCATCAACGATGGCCATATCTGGGGTCAGCGCGTAGTCAGCCAGTGGGTATTTCTGACCCGTTGCGTCATCAGTGACCACCGCGAACGGCGTAACTTCAGAACCTGTACCGGAAGTGGTGGTAACGGCGATCATCTTCGCTTTTACGCCCATTTTCGGGAACTTGTAGATACGTTTACGGATGTCCATAAAGCGCAGCGCCAGTTCTTCGAAATGGGTTTCTGGATGTTCGTACATTACCCACATGATTTTCGCGGCGTCCATTGGGGAACCACCACCCAGTGCGATAATCACATCTGGTTTGAAGGAGTTCGCCAGCTCCGCACCTTTACGCACAACGCTCAGGGTTGGGTCAGCTTCAACTTCAAAGAACACTTCAGTTTCTACGCCAGCGGCTTTCAGAACAGAGGTGATCTGGTCAGCGTAACCGTTGTTGAACAGGAAACGGTCAGTCACGATGAGCGCACGTTTGTGGCCATCAGTAATCACTTCATCCAGCGCGATTGGCAGAGAACCACGGCGGAAGTAGATAGATTTCGGAAGTTTGTGCCACAACATGTTTTCAGCTCGCTTAGCAACGGTTTTCTTGTTGATCAGGTGTTTTGGACCAACGTTTTCAGAGATGGAGTTACCACCCCAGGAACCACAACCCAGAGTCAGGGAAGGTGCGAGTTTGAAGTTGTACAGGTCGCCGATACCACCCTGAGAAGCCGGGGTGTTGATCAGGATACGTGCAGTTTTCATCATCTGACCAAAGTGAGCAACACGTTCTGGCTGGTTATCCTGGTCAGTGTACAGGCAAGAGGTGTGGCCGATACCACCCATCGCAACCAGTTTCTCTGCTTTCTCAACTGCGTCTTCGAAATCTTTGGCGCGGTACATCGCCAGAGTAGGGGACAGTTTTTCGTGAGCGAATGGTTCGCTTTCGTCGACAACTTTAACTTCACCAATCAGAATTTTTGTGGTTGCCGGAACAGTGAAGCCTGCCAGTTCAGCGATTTTATACGCTGGCTGACCCACGATAGCCGCGTTCAGCGCGCCATTTTTCAGAATGATATCCTGAACCGCTTTCAGCTCTTTGCCCTGCAGCAGGTAGCCGCCGTGGCTGGCGAAACGTTCGCGAACAGCATCATAAACGGAATCAACAACAACAACAGACTGCTCAGAAGCACAGATAACACCGTTGTCGAAGGTTTTGGACATCAACACGGACGCAACAGCACGTTTGATATCGGCCGTTTCATCAATAACTACAGGGGTATTACCCGCGCCTACGCCGATAGCAGGTTTACCGGAACTGTATGCCGCTTTAACCATGCCAGGACCACCGGTCGCCAGGATCAGGTTAATGTCCGGGTGGTGCATCAGCGCGTTAGAAAGCTCAACGGACGGTTGGTCAATCCAGCCGATCAGATCTTTAGGTGCACCGGCAGCAATCGCAGCCTGCAGAACGATGTCAGCGGCTTTGTTGGTCGCATCTTTTGCACGTGGGTGCGGGGAGAAGATGATTGCGTTACGGGTCTTCAGGCTGATCAGAGATTTGAAGATAGCGGTAGACGTTGGGTTGGTGGTTGGAACGATACCGCAAATAATGCCGATAGGTTCTGCAATGGTGATAGTACCGAAAGTGTCGTCTTCAGACAGCACGCCACAGGTTTTCTCATCTTTATAGGCGTTGTAGATATACTCTGAAGCGAAGTGGTTTTTGATCACTTTATCTTCAACGATACCCATGCCGGATTCGGCAACGGCCATTTTAGCGAGAGGGATTCGAGCATCTGCAGCAGCCAGAGCGGCCGCGCGGAAGATTTTATCAACCTGTTCTTGGGTGAAATTGGCATATTCACGCTGGGCTTTTTTAACGCGCTCGACGAGGGCGTTCAGTTCAGCGATATTAGTAACAGCCATAATGCTCTCCTGATAATGTTTAAACTCTTTTAGTAAACCAGCGCTCGATACGTCAGACAGTATAGACAGAGCCAATACGACTTGCGTAACACACAGTAAAACAATGGGTTACTTCCTGCACCAGCACACTAATTTACTAAAAGAGCCTTACCTTAGCATCATCCTTTTTTGGCAGGTCATCTCCCTGGGGGCGTAATCAAGATTACTCACTTCTGAGTACGAAAATCATGATCTGCGTCAATTTTCCCCCAAGCTGATACCTTTCAGCAGGGTTATTTCTTTGAGATTATTCCAGTGTTAAATAATTAAGTAACTATTGGAAGTGGCGCTATCATTGCTTATACAAATATTTAACATCATGAATTGATAACGTTTTGGCACAGATTTCTGGTGAAGTATGCTGATAAAAAGCGTATCTTCAGCGCGATTTTCACTGACAGTTGTCAGCCCCGGGGCATACGCATAAGCGGAGCAAAATGTGATCTTATCGCTCTTTGATTTTCCTACATATTTTAAGTTTTTTATTGGTTTGTTTGCATTGGTCAACCCGGTGGGGATCATTCCTGTCTTCATTAGTATGACCAGTTACCAGACGGCGGCGGCCAGAAACAAAACCAATCTTACCGCTAACCTGTCAGTGGCGATTATTCTCCTGACCTCCCTTTACCTTGGGGATGCCATTCTTCAGGTGTTCGGTATCTCGATTGATTCTTTCCGTATTGCGGGTGGGATCCTGGTGGTCACCATCGCTATGTCGATGATCAGCGGTAAGCTGGGGGAAGACAAACAGAACAAGCAGGAAAAATCAGAAACCGCCATTCGCGAGAGCATTGGCGTAGTGCCGCTGGCGTTACCGCTGATGGCCGGTCCCGGCGCTATCAGCTCGACGATTGTCTGGGGTACGCGCTACCACAACTGGATGCATCTGATTGGCTTTTCTGTCGCCATTGCCATTTTTGCGCTTTGTTGTTGGGGCGTTTTCCGCATGGCACCTTGGCTGGTGCGTCTGCTTGGGCAGACAGGCATCAACGTCATTACCCGTATTATGGGGTTGCTATTGATGGCCCTGGGCATCGAATTCATTGTGACCGGCATCAAAAGCATTTTCCCTGGCTTATTGCACTGACATTTCATACGAAAGAACGGAGCCAACGGCTCCGTTTTTTTACGTGAATATCAGCAAATCATATAAATAAAGTTGAAATGCTTACCTGCCATAATAAATTCTACTAATAATGTTCAATTCTTATATTTCAACAAGTTATTAATCCCACCGTTTCCCGCCTGCACAGAAAACCTGCGATCATTCTGTTATTTTACTCACACGATACTCTGGGGCTTGCTGAGTGATAACCGAAATGATATTAGTTAATCCACGTTCCCTTAGAGGAATGTGCTAAATAATAATCAGTTGTTAAATTTTTGTACAAAATGACGTGATGGTAGCGCAGCGACGCGCGCAGAGAGACTGATTTCTTTATCTCTTTGAATGAAAAGATTTTTCTTGTCCTTTCATGTCAGGCAGGGCTGCCCTCAACGATTTAGTACACTTCGTAAAAGAGAATTGCTTAACAAATTTGCAAAATGTATTGGCGTGCGTTTACGCCTTTTGATACTTTCCGGCCTAATATTTTGCGGCATAAAACAAGAAGATGAGAATTATTTTCATATAGTCATCTTCGCGAATATCCAACACATGTCTCAGACAGGGGAGACGTGTAAAGAATCGACGCAAGACGGCCATACGAGCGGTCAGTAATAAAGAAGTCGGTGATAGCAAGAAGTAAAAAAAGAACCTGACAGCAGCAAAAAAAACTCCTGCGCTGTACAGGCCCCAACAGGGGATTACACAGCTGGCGAAGGCCAGTAATTATAATGAGTGGAGTACCAACACAATGTCCATCATCACAAAAAAAAATCTGGTAGCGGCGGGGATTTTAACTGCGCTAATCGCGGGCAACGCTGCAATGGCTGCGGACGTGCCTGCAGGGGTACAGCTGGCTGAGAAGCAGACGCTGGTACGTAACAACGGGGCGGAAGTTCAGTCTCTTGATCCGCATAAAATTGAGGGCGTGCCAGAGTCAAACGTCAACCGCGACCTGTTTGAAGGGCTGCTGGTCACTGACGTAGAAGGCCACCCGGCGCCGGGTGTCGCCGAAAAGTGGGAAAACAAAGATTTTAAAGTCTGGACCTTCCATCTGCGCAAAGATGCTAAATGGTCCGACGGTACACCGGTTACCGCCGAAGATTTCGTTTACAGCTGGCAGCGCCTGGCGAATCCAAACACCGCCTCTCCGTATGCGAGCTATCTGCAATATGGCCATATCGCCAATATCGATGACATCATCGCCGGTAAAAAACCGGTCACCGATCTGGGTGTAAAAGCGATTGATGCCAACACGTTTGAAGTGACGTTGAGCGAACCTGTTCCGTACTTCTATAAGCTGCTGGTTCACCCGTCTGTCTCCCCGGTACCGAAATCCGCAGTGGAAAAATTCGGTGAAAAATGGACCCAGCCTGCCAATATTGTGACCAACGGTGCTTATAAACTGAAAGACTGGGTGGTCAACGAACGTATGGTTCTGGAGCGTAACCCGCAATACTGGGATAACGCCAAAACCGTGATTAACCAGGTGACCTACCTGCCAATCTCTTCTGAAGTTACTGACGTGAACCGCTACCGCAGCGGTGAAATCGACATGACCTATAACAACATGCCGATTGAACTGTTCCAGAAACTGAAGAAAGAGATCCCGAAAGAAGTTCACGTCGATCCATACCTGTGTACTTATTACTACGAAATTAACAACCAGAAAGCACCGTTCACCGACGTACGTGTCCGTACGGCGCTGAAGCTGGCACTGGATCGCGATATCATCGTGAACAAAGTGAAAAACCAGGGCGATCTGCCAGCCTACAGCTACACTCCACCGTACACCGACGGCATGAAACTGGTTGAGCCTGAGTGGTTCAAGTGGGCACAGGAAAAACGTAACGAAGAAGCGAAAAAACTGCTGGCCGAAGCGGGGTATACCGCAGATAAGCCGCTGACGTTTAACCTGCTGTACAACACGTCCGATCTGCATAAAAAACTGGCGATTGCCGTTGCCTCTATCTGGAAGAAAAACCTGGGCGCGAACGTTAAGCTGGAAAACCAGGAGTGGAAAACCTTCCTGGATACCCGTCATCAGGGCACCTTTGACGTGGCGCGTGCAGGCTGGTGTGCGGACTATAATGAACCGACATCCTTCCTGAATACCATGCTCAGCGACAGCTCGAACAACACGGCGCACTATAAGAGCCCGGCATTCGATAAGCTTATCGCTGAAACGCTGCAGGTTACTGACGATGCAAAACGCGCAGACCTGTACGCCAAAGCAGAACAACAACTCGATAAAGACTCGGCAATTGTACCGGTTTACTACTACGTGAACGCCCGCCTGGTGAAACCATGGGTTGGCGGCTATACCGGTAAAGACCCGTTGGATAATATTTCCGTTAAGAATCTTTATATTATCAAGCATTAATGGCAATACGTGGGGCGGGCCTGGCTTGCCCCACTGTGTCTACTTTGTAACATTCATCAGGCACACGCCAGAAGGTACGGGCAATGTTGAAATTTATCCTGCGTCGCTGTTTAGAAGCGATACCAACGTTATTTATTCTAATTACAATTTCCTTCTTTATGATGCGTCTCGCGCCGGGAAGTCCATTCACGGGTGAACGTACGCTGCCACCTGAAGTGATGGCGAATATCGAAGCGAAATATCATTTAAACGATCCTATCTCCACGCAATACTTCAACTATCTGAAGCAACTGGCGCATGGCGATTTCGGGCCGTCATTCAAATATAAAGACTATTCCGTTAACGACCTGGTGGCGTCCAGCTTCCCGGTATCGGCAAAACTGGGTGCTGCGGCATTCTTGTTGGCCGTGGTTCTCGGGGTCACCGCAGGCGTTATCGCCGCGCTTAAACAAAATACCAAATGGGATTATACGGTAATGGGGGTCGCAATGACCGGGGTGGTTATCCCCAGCTTCGTTGTCGCGCCGTTACTGGTGATGATATTTGCCATCACGCTGAAATGGCTGCCCGGCGGCGGCTGGAACGGCGGGGCACTGAAATTCATGATTTTACCGATGGTGGCGCTTTCTCTGGCTTACATCGCCAGTATCGCGCGTATCACCCGTGGTTCGATGATTGAAGTGTTACATTCAAACTTCATCCGTACCGCGCGCGCGAAAGGGTTGCCGATGCGCCGGATTATCTTCCGCCATGCGCTCAAGCCGGCTCTGTTACCTGTGCTCTCGTACATGGGACCGGCGTTCGTCGGTATTATTACCGGTTCAATGGTTATTGAAACCATCTACGGTCTGCCAGGTATTGGCCAGCTGTTTGTTAACGGTGCCCTCAACCGCGACTATTCCCTGGTGCTGAGCCTGACGATCCTTGTGGGTGCGTTGACCATTCTCTTTAACGCTGTTGTCGATGTGCTGTATGCCGTTATCGACCCGAAAATCCGTTACTAACTGGAGCACGCCATGATGTTGAGTAAGAAAAACAGCGAGGCGCTGGAAAACTTCAGTGAAAAACTGGAAGTCGAAGGTCGTAGCCTCTGGCAGGACGCCCGCCGTCGCTTTATGCATAACCGCGCAGCGGTCGCCAGTCTGGTTGTTCTGGTGCTGATCGCGCTGTTTGTGACCCTGGCGCCGATGCTGTCGCAATTCACCTATTTCGATACGGACTGGGGCATGATGTCCAGCGCGCCGGATATGGAGTCCGGCCACTACTTTGGTACGGACTCGTCCGGCCGTGACCTGCTGGTCCGCGTTGCCATTGGGGGCCGTATTTCATTGATGGTGGGGATTGCAGCAGCGCTGGTGGCCGTGATCGTCGGCACGCTCTATGGCTCGCTCTCCGGCTATCTCGGCGGGAAAGTGGACTCGGTCATGATGCGTCTGCTGGAGATTTTAAACTCCTTCCCGTTCATGTTCTTCGTGATCCTGCTGGTGACCTTCTTCGGCCAGAACATCCTGTTGATCTTCGTGGCCATCGGCATGGTTTCCTGGCTGGATATGGCGCGTATCGTACGTGGCCAGACGCTGAGCCTTAAACGCAAAGAGTTTATCGAAGCGGCGCAGGTGGGGGGGGTATCGACAGGGAATATCGTTGTCCGCCACATTGTTCCTAACGTACTGGGCGTGGTGGTGGTGTATGCCTCACTGCTGGTACCAAGCATGATCCTGTTTGAATCCTTCCTGAGCTTCCTTGGGCTGGGCACGCAAGAGCCGCTGAGCAGTTGGGGCGCGCTGTTGAGCGATGGCGCAAACTCAATGGAAGTTTCACCGTGGCTGCTGTTATACCCGGCGGGTTTCCTGGTCGTGACCCTGTTCTGTTTCAACTTTATCGGCGATGGCCTGCGTGATGCCCTCGACCCGAAAGACCGTTAAGGAGCGCCGTCATGACAATTATTGAAACGGCAACTGCGCCACAGGCGCAACAGCGGAGTGACCTTCTGCTGGATGTAAACGATCTCCGTGTCACCTTTAAGACACCGGACGGTGATGTCACCGCCGTAAACGATCTCAACTTCAACCTGCGCGCGGGTGAAACGCTGGGTATCGTGGGCGAATCCGGCTCCGGGAAATCTCAGACGGCGTTCGCGCTGATGGGGCTGCTGGCCGCAAACGGTGTGATTGGCGGATCCGCCAAATTCAACGGACGCGAGATCCTCAACCTGCCTGAACACGAGCTGAACAAGCTGCGTGCTGAGCAGATTTCGATGATTTTCCAGGATCCGATGACCTCGTTGAACCCGTACATGCGCGTCGGTGAGCAACTGATGGAAGTCCTGATGCTGCACAAAGGGTTGAGCAAAGCTGAAGCCTTTGAAGAGTCCGTCAAAATGCTCGATGCGGTAAAAATGCCGGAGGCGCGTAAGCGCATGCGCATGTTCCCGCATGAGTTCTCTGGCGGTATGCGTCAGCGTGTGATGATTGCCATGGCGCTGCTGTGTCGTCCAAAACTGCTGATTGCCGATGAACCGACCACCGCGCTGGATGTGACCGTCCAGGCGCAAATCATGACCCTGCTGAACGAGCTTAAGCGTGAGTTCAACACGGCGATTATCATGATCACCCACGATTTGGGCGTGGTTGCCGGTATCTGTGACAAAGTGCTGGTGATGTATGCTGGTCGTACGATGGAATATGGCAAAGCGCGCGATGTTTTCTATCAGCCTGCGCATCCGTACTCGATCGGCCTGTTGAATGCGGTGCCACGTCTTGATGCGGAAGGGGAATCCCTGTTGACCATTCCGGGCAACCCGCCAAACCTGCTGCGCCTGCCGAAAGGCTGCCCGTTCCAGCCGCGCTGCCCGCACGCGATGGAGATTTGTAACAGCGCTCCGCCGCTGGAAGAGTTTGCACCAGGCCGTCTGCGCGCATGCTTTAAGCCGCAGGAGGAGCTGGTATGAACGCATTAGATGAAAAAAGAAATGTGCTGCTCGAAATTGCCGATCTTAAAGTGCATTTCGACATCAAAGACGGTAAACAGTGGTTCTGGCAGCCGCCCAAGACCCTGAAAGCTGTGGATGGCGTAACGCTTCGTCTGTATGAAGGGGAAACGCTGGGCGTGGTGGGTGAGTCCGGCTGCGGTAAATCGACCTTTGCGCGTGCCATTATCGGTCTGGTGAAAGCGACCGGTGGTAAAGTGGCATGGCTGGGTAAAGATCTGCTGGGGATGAAGCCCGAAGAGTGGCGCGACGTACGCAGCGATATCCAGATGATATTCCAGGATCCGCTGGCGTCCTTAAACCCGCGTATGACCATTGGTGAAATCATTGCCGAGCCGCTGCGGACCTATCATCCGAAGATGCCACGTCAGGAAGTACGCGATCGTGTTAAGGCGATGATGATGAAAGTGGGGCTGCTGCCAAACCTCATCAACCGCTATCCGCACGAATTCTCCGGCGGCCAGTGTCAGCGTATCGGTATTGCCCGCGCGTTAATCCTTGAGCCGAAGCTGATCATCTGCGATGAGCCTGTCTCCGCGCTGGACGTGTCGATTCAGGCGCAGGTGGTTAACCTGCTGCAGAAGCTGCAGCGTGAGATGGGGCTGTCGCTGATCTTCATTGCGCACGACCTGGCGGTGGTGAAGCACATTTCTGACCGCGTACTGGTTATGTACCTGGGCCATGCCGTGGAGCTGGGCACCTATGATGAGGTGTACCACAATCCACTGCACCCCTACACCAAAGCGCTGATGTCCGCGGTGCCAATTCCCGATCCCGATCTGGAAAAAAATAAAACCATCCAGCTGCTGGAAGGCGAATTGCCGTCGCCGATTAATCCGCCATCAGGCTGCGTGTTCCGTACGCGATGCCCACTGGCCGGGCCGGAGTGTGCGAAAACACGACCGGTTCTGGAAGGCAGTTTCCGACATGCGGTTTCCTGCCTGAAAGTAGACCCGTTATAATCGCAAGGGCTGACATGATGTCAGCCCTTATTTTTTGCGAGGTTACCGTGTCGAGTCTATTCACCTCAGCCCGTCGGCGGCTTTATCATTTTTTATTCGATCCTAAAACGATATCCGGACGCCGCTTCGAAGGGATCTGCGGACTGTTTGCACTCATCAGCGTGGTGGTTATTTTCTTTGAATCGGGAGCCGGGACGCAGTATCACCTGACCTATGATGAATGGCATATTTTTGTCTGGATCGAACTGATTATTACCCTGGTCTTTACTGCTGAATATCTGCTGCGGGTCGTCTGCTGGCCCAACCCGGCGAGATATGTTTTCAGCTTCTGGGGATTTATCGATTTAGCCACCGTCCTGCCGCTCTATGTCATGTGGTTGTGGCCGGAGATTAGCCTGAGCTATGTCTTTGCATGGCGGGCGATGCGCGTTATTCGTGTATTACGTATTCTGAAATTGCTGCGTTTTATGCCGCCTCTGCGGGTCTTCTGGAGCGCAATAGTCAGTGCCCGGCATCAGCTCATTCTGTTTTACTCGTTTATCGCGATCGTCATGATTGTTTTCGGTGCGTTGATGTACCTGATAGAAGGGCCAAAATATGGCTTCACAACGCTGAATGCCTCTGTGTATTGGGCCATTGTCACCGTCACGACCGTTGGCTACGGGGATATCACGCCGCACACGCCGCTTGGACGTATCGTCGCATCGTTGCTGATTCTGATTGGGTATTCGGTGATTGCCATTCCGACAGGTCTTATCACAACCCATATGAGCAGCGCATTTCAGAGCCGCAAACAGCAGCGAAAATGTCCGGGTTGTCACCAGGCTGAACATGAGCTTAACGCCCGCTACTGTAACCGTTGCGGGAGTGCGCTACCGGATTAAACAAAAAAGGCTGCATCCGCAGCCTTTTACTATTCGCGCCAGATGATATGGCACAGCTTATGGTCTTTCTCGCGGCAGAGCAGCACGCGGGCGAAGATGTCATTAATTTCGCCACCATCTTCATCTGCCAGCCCAATCACCACTTCGGCAAAGAAGTCAGGATTGAGATCGTAATCCACGTGCTCAGCCCAGTCTTCTGCAGGGTCGAATAACTCCGCGCCGCCGCGCTCTTCGAACTGCAGATTAAAGAGGATCACATCTGCGGGATCGAGGTTATCAACCGCCAGTTCGAGAAAAATGTCATAGGCCTGCTCGAGCGTTTCGTCTTCGGTCAGGCGATTGTTCAGATCCATTTCCATGATGACTACCTGTTAAACATCGTTGGGCACGTTTTACAGCAACGGACTAAAGAAGTAAAACAGTCGTTCAGCAATTCTCTGCCACAGCGGACGTTTTACCCACAGCCGGGCATCCAGCAGACGCGAACGGGAGATATAATCGTCCTGTACCGCCGCCAGATCACCGCCGAATCCGGCATCATCAATGACCAGCGTGATTTCAAAGTTTAACCACAGGCTGCGCATATCCAGGTTTACCGTGCCCACCAGACTTAACTCACCGTCCACGAGGACGCTTTTGGTATGCAGGAGCCCGCCTTCAAACTGGTAGATTTTTACCCCGGCGGCAAGCAGTTCGCTAAAGAACGCGCGGCTGGCCCAGCCCACCAGAAGCGAGTCATTTTTGCGTGGCAGAATGATGCTGACATCGACACCGCGCTGTGCTGCGGTGCAGATTGCGTGCAGCAGGTCATCGCTCGGAACGAAGTAGGGCGTGGTCATGATCAGATATTCACGCGCCGCGTAAGTGGCGGTCAGTAGCGCCTGATGGATTAAATCCTCCGGGAAACCCGGCCCGGAGGCAATGGTATGGATGGTATGTCCGCTGGCCTCTTCAAAGGGCATGATATTGCCATCCGGTGGCGGCGGGAGAATACGCTTACCGGTTTCTATCTCCCAGTCGCAGGAATAGACAATCCCCATGGAGGTGGCGATAGGCCCTTCCATCCTTGCCATCAGGTCAATCCACTGGCCAACCCCCGAGTCCTGCTTGAAGAAGCGGGGGTCAACCATGTTCATGCTGCCGGTATAGGCAATATAGTTGTCGATCATGATCATCTTGCGGTGCTGGCGAAGATCCATCCGGCGCAGGAAAACGCGCAGTAAATTGACCTTTAACGCCTCCACCACTTCGATGCCGGCATTACGCATCATCCCTGCCCAGGGGCTACGGAAAAAGGCGACGCTACCTGCGGAGTCGAGCATCAAACGGCAGTGAATGCCACGACGTGCGGCAGCCATCAGCGATTCCGCCACCTGGTCTGCCATCCCGCCGGGCTGCCAGATATAGAACACCATCTCGATATTGTGACGAGCCAGTTGAATATCGCGGATCAAGGCCTGCATGACGTCATCAGAAGAGGTCAGCAACTGGAGCTGATTGCCTTTTACCCCACCAATACCTTGTCTGAGTTCGCACAGTTTAAATAATGAGGAGGCAACGCTGCTGTTTTCTTCTGCGAAGATGTGTTTACAGGCTTTAAGATCGCTCAGCCATTTGGCGGTGGAAGGCCACATGGCCCGGGCACGCTCGGCACGACGCTTGCCCAGATGAAGTTCACCGAAAGAGAGATAGGCAATAATTCCTACCAGCGGCAGGATATAAATTATAAGAAGCCAGGCCATGGCAGAGGGTACGGCTCTGCGCTTCATCAGGATGCGCAATGTCACACCCGCGATTAACAGCCAGTATCCCAGAATGACCAGCCAACTCACCACGGTGTAGAAGGTTGTCATAGGTAAAAAAATCCTTTTGAAAGCGTATTGTTATGAGTGTACGCATCAGGAATTATCTGGCAAATAAAAACGCCAGGTAAAAGCGCTGGTTTGCTGCAGGGTTGGGTTTATAATGGCCTCTCTTTTAAAGAAAGAGTTGTAGACATGAAGCGCAGTAGAACTGAAGTAGGGCGCTGGCGCATGTTGCGACAGGTGAACCGTCGTAAGGCTCGTTGGCTGGAAGCACAATCCCGCCGCAATATGCGTATACACGCCATCAGGAAATGTGGAATGACCCGGCACCGCAACGCGTTGCTGTTCGCAGTCCAGGATTTCTGAGAACCATCAGGGCACCGCAAGGTGCCCAATGATTTTATGGCGTCTGGTTGTTGGGAATAGCGTCTTTGCAGCGCTATTCCTGTTGTGTTGAGCAAAAGGAGGGAGAAGTGTTTGCGGAGTTTGGCGTACTGAATTTCTGGACATACGTTGTCGGCGCATTTTTTATCGTGCTGGTGCCAGGGCCGAATACTTTGTTTGTGCTGAAAACCGGGATTGGTCACGGCGTTAAAAAAGGGTATCTCGCCGCCACCGGCGTGTTTATCGGCGATGCCGTACTGATGTTCCTGGCCTGGGCGGGCGTTGCCGCGTTAATTCAGACCACACCGGTACTGTTTAATATCGTACGTTATTTAGGTGCTTTTTATCTGCTGTGGCTGGGCGGTAAAATGCTTTGGTCGGTTATTACCCGTCAGAATAATACACATGAAAGCGGTACCGAGCCTGCCAGCATGATCATGAAACGCTCGCTGGTATTGAGCCTGACGAACCCGAAAGCGATTCTGTTCTACGTCTCGTTCTTTGTTCAGTTTATCGATGTGAATGCGAAGAATACCGGTACCTCTTTCCTGATCCTCGCGACCACGCTTGAGCTAATAAGCTTTATGTATATGAGCTTCCTGATCTTCTCAGGCGCTTTTGTCACACGTTATCTGAAAACGAAAAAGAAACTGGCAAAGCTGGGGAACGGCCTGATAGGACTGTTGTTTGTCGGGTTTGCGGCGCGGTTAGCATCGCTGCATTGATTGAAAGAAAGGCTCCTGAGGGAGCCTTTTTGGTATCAGAACACTTTCTTGTACGGCCGAACCGCCACTTTCGCATACACACCCGCAGCAACGTACGGATCGGCATCGGCCCAGGCCTGAGCGGCCTCCAGGGATTCAAACTCGGCAATCACCGTGGAGCCAGAAAAACCGGCAGCACCCGGATCGTTGCTGTCGACGGCCGGCATAGGGCCCGCAGTCAGTAAACGCCCTTCATCCTGCAGCAACTGTAAGCGTGCGAGGTGAGCAGGGCGTACAGACTGGCGTTTTTCCAGGGAATCAGCGACATCTTCAGAGTAAATCACGTAAAACACGGTGAAGCTCCTTAACCATTAAAAGTGTCAGTTACGTTATGTGAAAGGACAACTGACTGCAATGTAAAATAAAAACAATGTTAATACCCTGATCTGAATGCCTCTTTTTTGGCCTCTCCCGCGCCTAAATTGCGCCAGAACAAAGTGTCTTATTGAATATGATTGCTATTTGCATTTAAAATCAGGATTCGGTTTTTTAACGTTGATGATTATGACTTCGATGACCCTTGATTTACCTCGCCGCTTTCCCTGGCCGACGCTGCTTTCTGTCGTGATTCACGGTGCTGTCGTGGCGGGTTTGCTCTATACCTCGGTTCATCAGGTTATTGAAATGCCAGCGCCTTCGCAGCCCATTTCAGTGACGATGGTCTCGCCTGCGGATCTTGAGCCGCCGCAGGTTGCACCACCGCCGCAGCCGGTTGCTGAGCCAGAACCAGAACCTGAGCCGGTTCCGGAGCCACCAAAGGAAGCGCCGGTGGTGATCCATAAGCCAGAACCCAAACCGAAGCCTAAGCCGAAACCAAAACCGGTGAAAAAGGTGGAGGAGCGCCCTAAACGGGAAGAACGTCCGGTTGAACCACGCGCTACGCAGAGGGTAGAAAACACAGCGCCTTCGCGTCCGTTGATGAATAACACGCCCGCGACCGCAAAACCGACGCCAACCGCGCCCGCTGGCCCGCGCGCCGTGAGCCGCAACCAGCCGCAATATCCTCCTCGTGCTCAGGCGTTGCGCATTGAAGGTCGCGTGCGGGTCAAATTTGACGTCACCCCGGACGGGCGTGTTGATAACGTGGAAATCTTGTCTGCTCAGCCTTCAAATATGTTTGAGCGTGAAGTGAAATCGGCGATGCGCAGATGGCGTTATGAGCCAGGCAAACCAGGCAGTGGGTTGATCGTTAATATTGTTTTCCGCCTGAACGGCGGGGCGCAGATGGAATAAGAAAAGCCTCCGAAAGGAGGCTTTTTTATGCCTGAAGATCAGGCCTGAGGCAGCTGGCGGGGTTTGCCCTCGCTATCGACTGCCACATAAATAAACAGCGCTTCTGTTGCTTTATAACGCTGTCCAATCGGTTCAGATGAGACCTTCTTCACCCAGACTTCAATGTTAATGGAAATGGAAGTATTACCGCGCTTGACGCAGCGTGCATAGCAGCAGACCACATCACCCACCGCGACCGGGCGCAGGAAGGTCATCCCATCCACCCGGACGGTCACAACGCGACCATGCGCGATCTCTTTTGCCAGAATTGCGCCGCCCATATCCATTTGCGACATCAGCCAGCCGCCAAAAATATCGCCATTGGCATTCGTGTCCGCAGGCATTGCCAGTGTGCGTAAAACCAGTTCGCCCTGAGGGGCGTCATTTGTTGTCATTGTTTTAAACTCGTAACTGAAGACTTCAGGCGGGATGCTACTATGATTTTTGGCAGGAGAGAATAGACCAGAACGCCTGTTGTGCACGTTCTGGTCGGGGATTCATCAGTGTTTATCATCCTGCGGCATGTGCCGGTAGATATAGACACCGCTTAACAGAGTGAAGATGAGCGTCAGCGCCGTCAGGCCAAAGACCTTGAAGTTGACCCAGATATTCTGCGGCAGCCAGAAGGCGATGTAGATATTCGCCAGGCCGCAAAGAATAAAGAACAGCGCCCAGGCGATATTCAGACGAGACCATACTTCCTGTGGCAGCGTCAGCTCTTTACCCAGCATGCGCTGGATCAGGGGTTTTTTCATTACCCACTGGCTGATCAGCAATGCACCGGCAAACAGCGCGTAAATCACGGTGACTTTCCATTTAATGAATTCATCGTTATGGAAGAACAGCGTCAGCCCACCGAACACGGCCACCAGTGCGAACGTAATCAGAGCCATTTTTTCGACTTTACGATAGCGAACCCAGCTGTAGATCAGCACGATAGCGGTAGCAACGATCAGCGCCATCGTGGCTGCATAAATGTCATACAGCTTATAAAACGCGAAAAACACGACCAGCGGTAAAAAATCAAGAAACTGCTTCATTCTGTGATTCCATCTTCTGTGTGTGGCCGGGGGCTGTGATGCACCCGGCCACAGGATTACTGACGAATTAACATATACAGGCGGAACAGATAAACCAGCAGTATCGCTGAAATCAGGTTACTCAGCGTGTTGGCTACCACCGCACCGACGTTCGGCGTTAAGACTGCAAAGTTTGGGGCAAACAGCAGCAGGAGCGTTTTGGCCAGCAGCCAGCTAATTACGGCCGGTGCCACCAGGCGCATATTGGCCCATGCCAGTTTGATGCTGCTGCGCATGGCGGTAAAGATCCCCATTTTGTCCTGCACCACCATCACCGGAGCGAACGCGAGGACGATAGCCAGCAGCACGCCTGGAACCACAACGAGCATGATCCCCATTTGCACCAGCAGGGTGGTTAAAAAGATGAGGATAAACAGCTTAGGCAATACCGGCGCGCTGGCACCGATTGCCCGTAAGGCGCTGACGCGGTGGCCTGCAGAAACCAGCTGGATCATCAGCAGAACGCCGCCCGCGAGAATGGCATTACCGATCAGTCCAGAGAAAGTCGATGCCGCAGAGGCCCGCAGCAGGATTTGCTGCTGCTCTGGCGTCATGTTTTGCACCAGCTCAAACAACCCCACGCTCCCTGCAAGATGGTCGCCCTGGCTCAGGCTGGCGATCTGTTCGTCACTCGGAGAGAACGCGTGACCCAGCACCACCGTAATAAAGGCGCATAACAACGCGATCAGTAAAAAGGTTACGAACTGATTGCGGAAAAAGTTTCCCGTGTCACGGTAGACAGACTTCGCCGTGATAGACATGCACTCTCCTTGAGTATTGCAGGTGTTAATTAGCCGGCAATTGTACACCGGATAACGCGGTCGTGGCAGCATCAAGGCTTGTATGGAAAAGCATATCTTTGTAAAGCGGCGGTAATCCGAAGCGCGCGCGGGCGCGATTACAGGCTTCGTTGACCTGACCCTCTTCGCCAGACATCGCAAAGTCCCGACACGGGCTGGGGCGATCCTCATAGATGGAGCAGCGGGTCGACACGCCTGGCTCGCCTTGTAACGCCACACAGCGGGCCTGCTTTTGATTCGTACCGCTCATGCAGCGCAGAAAAGGGGATAACGGTTCAGTGAGATGAACCGGAACGGTGCCGCCGCCATCGCTGGCTTCGGCCCAGTAGAAAGAGACTCGAAAATACGCACAACAGGCTCCGCACGTCATGCACGGGTTCATATCACTCATGGCACACCTGCAAAAAAGAACGCATCAAATCACATTGTGAGAGCGCTAAATTATCCAGCCGCCATTCGAAGAGCAAGAGGGGGGAAACAGAAAATTTTGTAACCGGGAAATGCCAAAAATTGACGTAAGAACAACTTTTGGCCTTACGGTGTGTCACCAAAAATTAACCCAAATCAATGAATGTTAAGTTACTGGTTTTAATGTGATCTGTGACAGATCACTTATTACTCATTTGTGAGTATATTCTCATCCGCAGCTAAAACCACAACGATGGAGCGGATATGAAAAAATTAGCGGTGGCAGCCCTTATCTTAAGCAGTCTCTCTGGCGGCGCGTATGCGCATGAAGCAGGTGAATTCTTTATTCGTGCCGGTTCGGCAACGGTACGTCCAACTGAAGGTTCTGATAACGTGCTGGGGATGGGCGGCTTTAACGTCAGCAACAATACCCAGTTAGGTTTAACATTCACGTATATGGCGACGGATAACATTGGCGTTGAGCTTCTGGCAGCGACGCCATTCCGTCATCGCGTTGGTTTAGGCCCAACCGGTGATATCGCCACGGTGCATCATCTGCCGCCAACGCTGATGGCGCAGTGGTACTTTGGTGACTCAAGCAGCAAACTGCGTCCCTATATTGGCGCAGGCGTGAACTACACCACCTTCTTTGATGAGAAATTCAACGATACCGGTAAAGAGGCCGGGCTGACCGATCTCAGCCTGAAAGATTCATGGGGCGTGGCAGGACAGGTGGGGATGGACTATCTCATTAACCGCGACTGGTTAATTAATGCCTCAGTCTGGTATATGGATATCGATACCGATGTCCGCTTCAAGGCAGGCGGACAGCAACAAAGCATCAGTACCCGTCTGGATCCATGGGTATTTATGTTCTCTGCAGGTTATCGTTTCTGATTCTACTTTCCGGGACTGGCCAGAACATGGCCAGTCTTTCTAGCGGCTTACCTCTACGGTTGCCCCTCCATGTTCCAGCGGGCAGAACCCATATCCTGAAATACACGCTCGTCTGTGAGGGGCGGGAAGGTGGCCCGTGTTGCCGCGTCGGCTAAAGCCTGGCAATACGCTTTGTCTCCGCCTTTTATCTCCAGGTTCTGCAATAGCCCGTCGATGGTAAAGTCGAGATGCATGTTGCATCGCTTACCATTCCAAGCGTGTGGATCGGCCAGCGCCGAGTCCAGCGCTTTCTTTATCGCGGCAGCCTGTTGACCATAGATATCCTTATCGGAGACTTTACCGGACTGCTTATAGGAGCACGAGTCGAGAGCGGTTTTCTTCTGACAACCTTCAGGCGCGAGAGGAGCACAGCCCGTTATTGCTGTGGCAAGGCATACCAGCATCACTACTTTTTTCATTGTTAAGTCCGTTTATCGAAATTATTTTATTGTACAACGTCTTAAATAAGCCCCGGAATTCCGGGGCTTAAGTTTCTCAGCAGCCTCGCTAGCGTACAACCAGCACCGGGCATTTTGCATGGCGTACCACAACCGCCGCGTTTGAACCTAAAAGGTAGGTTGTGATATCCGGTCGATGGGACGCAATGATAATAAGGTCTGCGTTGATACTGTCAGCCAGCTTCAGGATCTGATCTTTAGGCGCACCTGAAATGGCGTGTGTCTCCACACGATCGGCAGGTAAATTAAACTGCTTAACCATCTCTTTGAGCTTCGTAAGGGCTTCCTCCTGAATCTCCGCCAGCTTTGGCATTTCAACCGAATACGCCAGCCCAAGCGATGAATAGTAAGGGAAAGAAGGCACTACCGTCAGAAAATGGATTTTACCGTTACCGATTGCTGCGTTTGCCTGAACATAGGGAATCACCTGTTCGGTCAGACGACTTTCAGAGATATCGACAGGGACTAAAATTGAATTAAACATACCTCACCTCCTGTTTGTTTTTTATCCACTTTAAGTGTAGTGCTACCATTTTCAGTGGCGCTGTATTCGCCATCAAAATGGGAGGTGAGGCAGCTTTTTTGACGGGGGGGACGCCCCCCGTCACCTGGCGGTTTACTTCTGGATAAGATAGCGAATGGTCGGGCCATCCTGCTGAATATCCAGTACGGTGTAACCGTGGTTTTTGGCATCCAGAGGAATGTTGTTGATGGACTGCGGGCAGTCGCTCACCACTTCCAGAATTTCCCCTTTTTGAAGCTGCGGGAGCGCTTCAAGCGTGGCGACAGCCGGGTAAGGACACGGTTCACCGACCATATCAAGGCGGTAGTCAGGCACAATCTCTTTCATGCTGCATTCTCCTGGGGTTCAGGTTTAACCGTGGCACGGCGGAAGAAACGTTTCTCTTGCGCGACAACCAGTAAAAAAGCGACCAGCAGCAGGGCGTAGGTCACCAGCAGCCCGCCGAGCGGGCCAAACGTGCTGAGCAGATTCACCTTGTCCCAGTTCGTGGCCAGCACCGGAGACAAATCGTCCCAGTACCAGGCCAGCAGGGTGGAGCCGATGACGTTCCCCAGACCTACCCACCAGTAATGCACCTGACCTTCAACCGCGCGGTACATCCAGCCGGTTTCACACCCGCCAGCCAGTACAATTCCGAAGCCAAACAGCAGGCCGCCAATCACCGCGTTCGGACCAGCCCACATGATTTTCGGCTCAACACCCAGTTGCACATAGCTGAAGATGCCAATGGCGCTTACCGCCATACCCGCAATAATCGCTTTGGCCATCATTGTACGGCCGGTGATCCACATATCGCGAAACGCCGAGGTGAAGCAAATCTGCGCACGTTCTATCAGCAGGCCGAAACCGACACCGAACAGCATGGCCAGGCCCAGCTTAGGCTGGTTGAGCGCCGTACAGAGCGCCCAGGCGACCATGGCGAAAAAGACCAGCATGCCGAGACGAAAACGACGACGCGCCTGAGAAGGCTTTTGCGTCAGCGGCGAGGCAGCGCTGACCTTCACCATTTTGACCGGAATGCGGAACAGCGGCAGGAGGGTAAACTTCGCGCCAAAGTAAGAGCCAATCGCCGTGGCGACAGCAAAAAACCAGGCGTGCAGCGAAAACTGTGGAATGCCGGTAAAGAAAGCGGCCAGGTTACACCCCATCGCCAGACGGGCGCCGAATCCGGCAATCATGCCGCCGACAATCGCCTGCATAACGCGTATCCGGCTTTTAGGCATTCGCAACTTAACGTTGTTAGCCCACAGCGCGGCGGCAAAACAGCCCCCGAACATGCCGATAATCATCATACCGTCGGTGCGGGTCAGCGGCGTGCCGTCCAGATGAATAAGCTTAAAGTAACCCCACTCCTCGGTATGCACGCCAGCGAGCTGCAGCAGTTGCCCACCCCAGCGGGTGAATTCGCCGGTTACGGCCCAGAAGGTGCCGGTAATGCCGAAATAGTAGGTGGAAAGGATCCCCGCCGCGATGACGGCCGGTACTGGTGACCAGAACTTAACCAGGTAAGTCTGTTTGAAGTATTGCCATGACATGAGTAAGCCTCTGAACTCAGAAGGTGTATGTTGTTTTAACGGTCTGGAATATATAACTTTTTTCCTTTCTCCAAAACCTCTCCAAAACTTTTCTCCAAAATACCTACCTTTTTTATGACCTCCATCAGTAATTAATCCTCTCCACAGGAGCACCGCAGCGAAAAATTAAATTGCAAGTTTGGTCCATTCCTTCCCGCGATCATCGTTGTATCTGTCAGTGGTTGACTGTGTTTTATGCCCCAGCAAAATTTTCGTATCGATCCCCTGGGCGCGGTAAAGTCGTTCGGACAATGAGCGCTGTTCGTGAAACGTTGTGGGTGTTTTTCCTGCAGGCGGTACGATACCGGCGGCATCACGTGCCGCGGCAAACTCTTTGGAAACCAGAATCAGATTCACAGGTTTCGCCTTACTGTTCATTTTCCCGTGCAAGAGGTAGGGGCTGACAAACCTATCCCTACATTTCCGTATTACATCCTCCAGCGATAAGCCAATGGCTTCACAATGGAGGTTCAGCGGCAATGCAATACGTGCCCCCGTTTTGCTTTGCTCGATGTGCAGATAGCCGTCCTTAATGTCTGAAAACTTCATGTTCGCAATATCCTCCCGGCGCTGACCAGTGACTAAGGCAAGCAGCATCGCTTTATGGGAGTACCGATCCTCGGGTATTTGCGCCAGTATTTTTTTCCATTCGTCCAGAGAGAGGCGCGCACGTGTAACCTTCACCGAAGGTTTTTTTGTTGCTGCTGGTGGATTCCATCCAGGAGGCACCTCTCCTGCATGTTGTGCTTCAGTGAAAATATCCACCCATACCACCCGGTTACAGAGGGCACTGCTGGCATGTCCTGCATCCAGATATTCATCCAGTAACACGGCAAAATCCTTTACCTCCAAACTCTTCATTGGCCGGGAACCAAGCCGCCTGGAAAGCAACTCTGCCATGCGTTTTTTTTCTTTAAAGCGTTTCAGCGATAGCGATCCGGCATCCAGGCTTTGTTTCTGAATCTTCAGATATCGTTCTATCCATGCTTTGAGGCTGATCCCGCGCTGTGCTGCTGCTTTTGGAGTATCATCAATTTGGCGCAAATAGTGCTCGGCTTCTGCTGCTGCAATTCTCTGATTTGCCGTTGTGGCTATTTTTTCCGCTTTCTCTCTGTCTGTTCCCAGGCCGTGGAACTTACCCGTTAAAGGGTTTTTATACTGGTAGTATGTTTTTGCTGTGCGACGATCAAACCGGGCATACAGCCCGGAAATTGATACATTATTTTTTCGTGGCCTTGGTGACATCGCTCAGGATCTCCCGCAAAATTTCGTCATCGTCACTGTGAATTTCTGGTTCGACTCCCGTCGCGCCTGGTCCGATATAAATTGCCTGTTCGTCTATACACCAACGATTTCCAATTTTAATCGGCCTCGGTTGTATGTATCCCAGTTTCCCGTGTTTCACCAGGCATGTGATTGTTATGGGGAAGTGCAATCTGCGAGCTTTCCAGTCACGCAGCGGTATCAGACTTTGTTCACTCATAGCTATCACTCTTGATAGCCAGCTGCGATCATACGTGCTGCAGCTGGCGGATATTGAATCTCACGAATCAGCCAACCCTGGCAGGCGGCGAAGATGACGGGCTCTGGTCATGGCCGTCGCCACATAACTACGGCTCCGGTTGACGACTTCGACTGTCACTTTCTGTTCGCCGACACGCACTGTGTAAATCGTCTGGGTGTAGCGACGCCCATGTTCGCCATATTTTTCAAAATGGCATTTGAGCGCGGCGGCGCATGCTGGCCCGCCGATGCTGTCTCGTTTGCTCCGGTTAATCAGACGCACTGGAGCCTTCCTGATGATTGATAACGCTGCGGGCAAGCCCGGCGGCCATAGCCGGTAATTCCTCATACTGATTGCAATATGCTGGGTTGGAACATAAGCCCTGCAGCGCTGCAATGGTAAGCTGTTGCAGGTAGGTAACAGGCGAAAGCGGCGCGTTTGTAACAGCTGCTGGTTCTGGGGCGGCAATCGATTTTGCAGGAACGGCTGGCGGATCGAGCTCGACAGATTTTGGTGGTTCCGGACGGCGATATTCCACGATCGCATCAAGCGCTATTTTCTGGCGAACGCTGATATCGTCTGACCACTTTTCAAGAATCGTAGTGGCAACATTCTGTACTTCTTCATCACTGAAATCAGGCGACAGGCAGAATTCTGTCGCGGTGATATCTGCAATCAGTAACGGGATAATCTGCTCGATCTCTTTACCCGTGGTGGCGATGAGGTATTCAATATCGTCATTGTCAACGATATTTATCCGCCCAGACATCAGTTCGTTTAATGCATGGGCGATTTCAATCTCGCGATCATTTAGAGCTGTTGGTGCTTCCTGTTTTTCGCCCTCATTTGAGGGGGCTGTGTTCAACAATGCATCGACAGAGAATACGCCGCCGCCCAGGTTCTCCACCCGCGGTTGATCCCCGGTTTGATTTTCAGGTGCTGGGCTCTGAGCGAATGCCTCTTTGAGTTCTTTGTCGAGTTGCGCAGCTTTGCCAGGGCAAACTGCTGGTGGCAGAGTTTCGCCCGGTACAGTCGATTCGGTTTCATCATTTTCTTTTTTCTCAGCATTGGTGCGAGTTTTTGGGCGGCAGGCCGTATCAATTGTTTTCTGGTCAGGGTGCGCGTGGTCAGATTCAACCAACTCGCGATTGATGTACTCCCGTAATTTGATCGGATTGAGCCAGATGTCTTCTGGTGCTGACTTGATCAGGGCGATGATGGACGCACGCGAATAGTCCAAAATTCCAGGGGTGCCGCGTAGCTGCGCCCACCATGCAGTAAAACGAGGATCCTGTGCGGCTTCCGCCATTGCTTTCGCTGGAATCATGTATTTATTCGGGATCCAGTAAATGTCGATCTCGTCGTACATACTCAGAATGGCAATAGCCACTTCGATACGCAGCGTAGAGAGGTTATGAACCAGATCCGGGCTACGGTCTGTCTTGTTTCCACCACCCAGCGTGGAGCCGGTGTCTGTACGGTTTTCTTCTGTGGTGGTGGTAGACAGAGGGCGCTTATCAACTGGTGTATCGATCCATTTAGCGATCTGCTTTTTAATGTCCGGCCACTGTGCAGATTCTTTGGTGTTCTCACGTAACCAGGAGAGTAATTGCGCCTGGCGTTCCGGCGCCAGCTCAAGCGCACGTCTCTCTTTTGTTAGGGCTTCTGCCAGTTCGCGTGTAAAGCTGCCAGCATCATCATTAACCAGGTCAACGATCTGGCCGTACTGCGCTGTAGTGATTCCCGGGACCGGGCCGAACAGTGCCAGACAAGCCGCGCGGGATGCCTGGTCGAGCTGCGCAACGATTTTAATTTCTTTCTGAGTCTTGTTGTCCTCCCATTCTTCCTTTGCATCAGCTTCTGGCTGTGGCGCCGCAGCTGGTTCACCAGCATTCACATTCCATACGGCCACACTGTCGAAAAACTCAGATGAGAAGACGTCAAAATCAGGGCAGGGAAGACCTTCGCGGTGCTCCCAGATTTTCACCTTGAAGTAATCATCCATATGTTCAGGAAGTTCTGCCGCCAGCTTACCGAAAATAACGGCTTCAGCGATGGCTTTTGTTGCCGCATTAACTGCGGTTGCAAGTGGTTTTAGATCGGGATGTTTTTTTAATGCTTTATCTTTTGGGAAGTAAGCACCACCAAATACTTTTAACTCAACAGACATATTAACCTCGTTTAATATTTGAAAAATGATGTTGAATGAAATGGTTTGCGGATGCCGCGTTTTACTTTTCTTAAAGCGTCACGCTTTTCTCTTTTTTCATTGCATTGCTCACATAAATAAATCGTGCGCTTAAAGGGATATATGTCTGTTTTCCTTTCGTGCATTTCCGATTTTTTATATTCGTGGCAGCAAACAGCGCAATGACAAATGATGTCATCCATATCAATTAAGTTGTTGGCGCTTATGGTCGTAATAGGATATGCCACAGGAGTTCTGCGCTTCTGCGAATTTCACAGACAGCAAACTAATGTTTTTAACAGCGCATGCAGGGCAATCGAACTCCCCGAGTACGTAGCCACCATCAATCACAACGGTAACAGGGCCGGAGGATGGCAAATGAACTACGCCTGAAATAGAGCCGTTAACATTAAAGGTTGCAAGGTCTGAATTTACGATTGCCAGGCTCAATTCTACGGTAGTAATAGTTGCTTTCATTTTATAATCCTTAATTTAAGATGTGAAAATCCCTGCCGTTTAAGGCACGTTTTTATCGTATATAATTAAATTGCAGTCAGGTTGTTGCGTTTATATCGACGCTATTAACCTTTAGAGTTCAGGATTGCCTTTTTGAGCCAGAAAATAACAAAGTTGTCGAAGTTTTATTTCAAACCAGTTAAGGCGAACTGCCTGTTGCCGTGATGGTTGACGATTAAAGTCTGTCATAATGTATCCCCTATGAAGGTTATTAACAGCCATCTACAATTTTCAATTGTCCACAACTGGAAGAACACTCCGCCAGCTAACAAACCAATCCCCATCAGTGAAAGGGTGGAATGCGCTTCCATGTTGCAGACAAGTTTTCTGCGAGGTTTAAGCAAGTTCAGTCAGTGTTTTACGCATCTCTTGACTAATGTTTCTGCCAGCCTTTTCGCAGCGAACAAGCAATTCTTCTGCGTCAGAAAGGTGATTGAATAACGCGGTCAATTCATCAAAATCAATACCAATTCCGGCATCAGCGGCCAGCATTGTATCTTTCAGATGATCGATATCTCCACGCAGTGAACTAGCCATTTCTTGCGCTTTAATTGCTAACTCCGTAACAACGCCAGCATTCACATACCGAACTGCTAAATCTAAATGTTGTTTTGACATGTTTTCCTCTCACAGCTACTGCTGAGCCTATCTTTGCGAATCATCCGGTCATTCATACGCCACCGGCGGCTACTTCGTGGGCATCCTGCCTGTTCGCTTTGTTAGCCCTTATCGCCGGGTAGGCGGAACGTTTACTGATTACTGCTGTTAAGTTTTGATAACGCAGATTGTTATTTAAACCTAACAAAACGTCAAGGGTGAATTTCGTAAAACCTAACATCAAGGTCGTGAAAAACACAAAAAGGCCGCTACTGATGCGGCCTGGCGTGGAGAAAAATTATTTGATGTCGAGATTTTTGAGGATCTGCAGGATTTCTTCTTTGCTTTTGGTTTTTATCAGGTCATTGAACGTTTCATCGTAGTCTTTGACCTTGTCCCGCAAGTTGATGATGTGTTGCTCTTTCTCTGAATTGGGGAGTTTTTCAAACAGCTCCAGAAGCTGAATCTGTTGCGGTGACAGCAACCGATGCGATTCTGCTGGGGCGGGTTCGTATCCGTCATCGCCTTTAATGATCCAGCCAGGTTCAACGCCCAGAGCTGCAGCTAACTTGAAGAGATTATCGCCCCTTGGTGAGGTTTCATCACGTTCCCACTGAGAGATTGTGACATGAGCAACCCCAGCCTGTTTGCCTAGGCTGCGCTGGGTATATTTCAAAGCAGAGCGCCGCTCTTTTATACGCTGACCGATCGTTTTCATAGTTCGGAAATCCTAACGCGCATTGACTCTTGTTTCCTTAACATATAAAGTTAGGAAAACTTACCAAGGAGAACAAAATGAAAACCGAAGATGTAATCAAACACTTTGGGAAAAAAGCCAACGTGGCGAGGGCTCTCAACATCGCTCGATCCTCTGTGAGTGAGTGGGGGGAGTTAGTACCTGAACGACGCGCCGCTCGACTGGAAAAATTAACGGGTGGTGCATTGAAGTACGACTCAGTTTTGTATGAGCACAAGGTTAACCCCAAGGCCTCTAAGGAGTCTGACTGATGGAAATCAAAAAACTGGCATATGAGCTGGAGTCCTGGGCGCAGGAAAAGGGCTGGAAGACTGTGACGCAGCTGATAACCCCACATCACTTTGGTGATCTGCTTCAGTCACTGGATGACGTATCTGATCCGGACGAGTACGCGCGTCGGTTGCATAACAACAAGCAAATCATTCAGCGTGCGTTCCGCAACGATACGCCTAATTACCTGAAACAGGCGGAAGCGCTGAGCTATGCAATCCGTACCGCCATTGATAACGAACTGGCGCAGAAGGACTGCATGCATTACCGGGCGGCCAGGGTTAACAAAGAGTGTATCGAAGCCACCAATGCTGTCTTCACAGGCAAGCCGCAACCGGTAATCCGACGCGAGACTCTGGAAGCGATCGATGCGCTGGCGCAGATGGCTGGCGTGAAAGTCCAAATTATGCACTGCCACCGTGCGGCGTAAGGGTCAGTAAAACCATGAATCCATCTGACATCATTCGCGGGTTCGGTCGTCCGGTTGCTTATTACCCGGCACTGGCCGAACACCTCGGCGGCGTTAGCGCCACAGTTCTTTTTTGCCAGATGACCTACTGGATGGACAAGCTCACCTCTGATCTGGGTGTGCATAAAACCTCAGAGGAAATTCAGGATGAAACCGGGCTGAGTTACGAAGAGCAGCTGACGGCCCGGAAAAAGCTTAAGCGTCTGGGGGTTTTGGTAGAGACACATAAGCGACTGGAGCACCGGATTTACTTCAAAGTTAACTTTGAGCGAGTGGATCAGGTACTAACGCAAGCCATTGATAAATCACCAAATGGGCAAAACCCATTTCGGGAAATGGGCAAAGCCCAGGTCGGTAACGAGGGAATCCCTTGTTCGGGAACTGGGGAAAGCCCAGCCCGCGGGGACGGCAAAACCCATTTCGATCCTACAGAGATTACTACAGAGACTACTACAGAGAATAAAAACACTTCTTGTCCGGACGCTTCGCTGTCGGACGAACAACTGACCAAAGAGGCGTTTTTAAATCGTCATCCAGAAGCCGTGGTTGCCCATGCAGGAAAACGGCAGTGGGGAAGCAAGGAAGATCTGACCTGCGCCCAGTGGATGTGGAACCGCATCGTCAAACTGTATGAAAAAGCCGCTGAGACAGACGGGGAACTGGTGCGCCCTAAAGAGCCTAACTGGACTGCATGGTCCAATGAAATCCGGCTGATGTGTGCCGTTGACGGCAGAACACATAAGCAAATTTGCGAAATGTTTTCGCGTGTACAGCGAGACCCGTTCTGGTGCCGGAACGTGATGTCACCGTCAAAACTGCGCGAAAAATGGGATGACTTAATTCTTCGACTGCCATCGCCAGGGGCGGTTCAGAATCAGGCTGGTGGCCGGGATATCAATCGGATCTCCTGTCCTGACAGCTCCGTTCCGCCAGGATTCAGGGGGTAAGCATGCAAAACGCAGGTTCCATTCTCGATCGCCTTCGCCGCGTCATTCCGCCGGGCGTAGAACCCAAATTTAAGAGCGCCGCTGAGCTGATGGCCTGGCAGCGCGAGGAAGGTCTAAAACGTGCCGCTGAGGTGGACAAACTCAACCAGCAGGCACGTGCAGAGAAAATTTTCGGGCGATCCGGGATCCAGAACCTGCACCGCAGCTGCAGCTTCGCGAATTACACGGTGAACGGCGATGGCCAGCGCCACGCCCTGAGTATGGCAAAGAGCTATGCGCAAAATTTTGGAACCGGTTTTGCGAGTTTCGTTTTCACCGGAAAGCCGGGTACTGGCAAAAACCACCTCTCAGCAGCCATTGGAAATTATCTGCTGAAACAGGGGCGAACGGTGCTGATTGTCACTGTTCCGGATCTGACCCTGCGCGCCAGGGCCTGTTATGACGAAGGGCGTTCTGAAGCCGCGCTGCTGGATGATCTCTGCAAAGTTGATCTGCTGGTGCTCGATGAAGTCGGCATCCAGCGCGACAGCCGCGGCGAGAAAGTTTTGTTGAACCAGATTATCGATCGCCGCCTGGCCGCCATGCGCCCGGTTGGTGTTCTGACCAACCTGAATTACGACGCGCTGGTAGAAACCCTGGGTGAAAGGGTTGTTGACCGCCTGCGCATGGATAACGGCATTTGGGTGAACTTTGACTGGGAGAGCTATCGCGGAAACGTTAGCCACCTGAGACCTGTTAAGTAAATTTTGAGGAGAAAATTATGGAATCTGTAATCGACGCACTGAAAGCCATGAAAAAAGCGACATATCGTGAGGTTGCCGCCCGTCTTGATATTGAGCCCGTAGAAGCGCTGAACATGCTACGCGAGCACAAACAGCAGGGGTTGTGTGATTTCTTCGATGGGTCATGGTCAGTCGGTACCGCAAAAGAGCAGGCCAGGGAACTGGCAAAAGCACCAGCTGTGACACCAGTGCACCTGGCACCGCGTCTGAAAGGTGAGGAACCAGCACCGGTTGATGCTGAGGTCGTCCGCCAGCTGCTTGGCAAGAACGGAGCTATGACCACCGCGGCACTGGCCGCAGTTGTTAACCGTAATGCCCGCGGCATGGTCTCAGTGATGCTGGCGTTTGAGCGCCAAGGTGTAGTTATCAAAAATGGCCAGGGGAAGGGCGTGACATGGTCTCTCCCTGTAACCGGCCAGACTGAAACAGACAGCACCGAAGCGGTACAACCTGAGCCAGGCAGTAAATCCCTGAATGAAATTATTGGGGATATTCCTGCGTTCACCGCCCGCCCTGATGACCTGATTATTCCGTCATCGCGCTTTATTTCGAACGAAATCCGCCGCACAAAAGCGAAGCTGTCAAACCTGCAGCGTCTTCAGGGTGCCGTTC
>NZ_JAMJFW010000016.1:0-91606 GCF_023544405.1 Enterobacter cloacae complex sp. OE43NF | reverse complement strand
TGTATGAATGAATTCCTGATCTCTTTAAAGTATCGGTACATTATTAAAAAATCGTTAATCCTAACCCACCGATTCATTTTATTAGAAGAAACGATACCGAAAAAATTACTTTTTATAAAACCTGAGGCATTCAAATTGACTTTTTTAACAACCTTCATATATCCGTCACTTCCGTTCGTAGTGGGAAATTGAAGTGATTTTCTTGCTTTCTCGTCTCCTGGCAGTACGTACTCACATATTTTCTCAGCCCAAGCTTCATACATAGTGCAAGCCTCAAAGATGAGTGATTTGCTAAAACGGTGAACATGTGCGTCCCATTCCTGGCTTAAACAAACTGATTCTAGATCAATTCCACCGGGTATTTCCAAACCTGTCAAAAATTTTTCTTTCAAAACTTTATTATTCATCTCGGGAAAACAATGTGTAAAACCTTTAACCTGCCACCACATTTCTCGGAGCCCAGCGTAACTTGCCCAAGTGAAGTTCAAAAACTCACCCATTTGCTCATTTATATTTTGTGTTTCAATAAAAAAAGTTTTCCTGCTCATCGTCATCATCACACCCTTTTTTGATAATTTATTTTGATAAAATTTTGATAACCGTTCGAAAACTAATAATAAAAACGGGAACCAATCGGCTCCCGTTCTTTATTAACCCAGAGTCTGGATTACATGTTCGCGATAATCGCGTCGCCAAACTCTGAACATTTCAGCAGTTTAGCGCCTTCCATCAGACGTTCGAAATCGTAAGTTACGGTTTTGGCGTTGATCGCGCCTTCCATACCTTTCACGATCAGGTCTGCGGCTTCGAACCACTCCATATGACGCAGCATCATCTCTGCGGACAGGATGATAGAGCCTGGGTTCACTTTGTCCTGGCCTGCGTATTTTGGTGCAGTACCGTGGGTTGCTTCGAACAGGGCGCATTCGTCACCGATGTTCGCGCCTGGGGCGATACCGATACCGCCAACCTGTGCAGCCAGGGCGTCGGAGATGTAGTCACCGTTCAGGTTCATACAGGCGATCACGTCGTATTCCGCTGGACGCAGCAGGATCTGCTGCAGGAACGCATCGGCGATAACATCTTTAATGATGATCTCTTTGCCGGTGTTCGGGTTCTTGATCTTCTGCCATGGGCCGCCGTCGATCAGCTCACCGCCGAACTCTTCTTGCGCCAACTGGTAACCCCAGTCTTTGAACGCGCCTTCGGTGAACTTCATGATGTTGCCTTTGTGAACCAGGGTCACAGAGTCACGGTCGTTGGTGATAGCGTATTCAATTGCTGCGCGCACCAGACGTTTGGTCCCTTCTTCGGAGCACGGCTTGATGCCGATACCGCAATGCTCAGGGAAGCGAATTTTCTTCACGCCCATCTCTTCGCGCAGGAATTTAATCACTTTTTCTGCGTCAGCAGAGTCAGCTTTCCATTCGATGCCCGCGTAGATGTCTTCTGAGTTTTCGCGGAAGATAACCATATCGGTCAGCTCAGGGTGCTTAACCGGGCTTGGGGTGCCCTGATAGTAACGAACCGGACGCAGACACACGTACAGGTCCAGCTCCTGACGCAGTGCCACGTTCAGGGAACGGATACCGCCACCAACTGGCGTCGTCAGTGGGCCTTTGATAGCAACGCGGTAGTCGCGGATCAGGTCCAGCGTTTCTGCTGGCAGCCAAACGTCCTGGCCATAAACTTGAGTAGATTTTTCACCGGTGTAAATTTCCATCCAGGAAATTTTACGCTCGCCTTTGTAGGCTTTCTCAACAGCGGCATCAACCACTTTCAGCATTGCCGGGGTAACGTCTACACCGATACCATCACCTTCGATGAATGGAATGATCGGATTGTGAGGAACGTTAATCTTGCCGTTTTGCAGGGTGATCTTTTTACCTTCCGCCGGAACAACTACTTTGCTTTCCATTAACCTCTCCTTCGAGCGCTTCTGGTTGTTACTGATCTTATGTTAATAAATTGTAATGAGCCCTTCGATAGTACCTGATTGTCCTGCGCCATGAAAGGTCTTCGTTATTAGGCTATAATGCGGCAATTGATAACGCCTGAAAATACCATGAAGAAAACTTCTTTTACAAAACACCGGGTTGAGCGATTCAGCTCACGACAAGCCGCCAGAAGACCGCAAGAAAGCCAGCCAAAGCGGGTTATTTTGTTCAATAAACCCTACGATGTGTTGCCGCAGTTTACCGACGAAGCCGGGCGCAGCACGTTAAAGGATTACATTCCTGTTCAGGGCGTTTATGCCGCGGGTCGCCTGGACCGCGATAGCGAAGGTCTGCTGGTCTTAACCAACGACGGAGCCCTACAGGCAAAACTTACGCAGCCCGGAAAACGCACCGGCAAAATTTACTTTGTGCAGGTGGAAGGTGAGCCGGATGAAGAGGCGCTCGCCGCACTCCGCAACGGCGTGACGTTAAACGATGGCCCCACCCTGCCCGCAGGTATTGAACGTGTGAATGAACCGGAGTGGCTGTGGCCGCGCAACCCGCCCATTCGCGAGCGCAAATCTATTCCCACCAGCTGGCTCAAAATCACCCTTTATGAAGGCCGCAACCGTCAGGTTCGGCGCATGACCGCCCACGTGGGCTTCCCTACCCTGCGCCTGATTCGCTATGCCATGGGCAGTTACACCCTGGATTCCCTGGCTAACGGTGAATGGCGGGACGTTGCCCCTTAAGGAGTCAATATGTTTAAACCTCATGTCACGGTCGCCTGTGTGGTTCACGCGCAGGGGAAATTCCTGGTTGTAGAAGAGAGCATTAACGGCAAAGCGCTGTGGAATCAGCCAGCCGGGCATCTGGAAGCCAATGAAACCTTATTACAGGCCGCAAAACGTGAACTCTGGGAAGAGACGGGCATCCGCGCGGAGCCTCAGCACTTCATTCGTATGCATCAGTGGATTGCGCCTGATAAAACGCCCTTCCTGCGTTTTTTATTTGCCGTCGAGCTTAGCGAAACGTGCGCCACTGAGCCGCACGACGACGATATCGATCGCTGCCTGTGGGTCACCGCCGACGAGATCCTGAACGCGCCAAACCTGCGCTCGCCGCTGGTTGCCGAAAGCATTCGCTGCTGGCAGTCAGGCGCACGCTTGCCGCTGGAGGTCATCGCAGAATTTAACTGGCCGTTTACAGAGGGTGTCAATGGTGGGGGGGCGTGATAGAATACGCCGCCTTGAAGTTCAATGTCGTGAGTATTCCATGTCAGATAACAGCCAGAAAAAAGTGATCGTCGGCATGTCCGGCGGTGTCGATTCCTCCGTTTCCGCCTACCTGTTGCAACAACAGGGCTATAAGGTGGAGGGCCTGTTCATGAAGAACTGGGAGGAAGATGATGGCGAGGAATATTGCACTGCCGCTGCGGATCTCGCCGATGCGCAGGCCGTGTGCGACAAGCTCGGCATAGAACTGCACACCGTTAACTTTGCCGCAGAATACTGGGATAACGTGTTTGAGCTTTTCCTGGAAGAGTATAAAGCGGGCCGTACCCCGAACCCGGATATTCTGTGCAACAAAGAGATTAAATTTAAAGCCTTCCTCGAATTCGCGGCGGAAGACCTGGGCGCAGACTATATTGCGACCGGTCACTACGTGCGTCGCGCCGATGTGAACGGCAAAAGCCAGCTGCTGCGCGGTCTGGACGGTAATAAAGATCAGAGCTATTTCCTTTATACGTTAAGCCATGAACAGATTGCACAAAGCCTGTTCCCGGTTGGCGAGCTGGAAAAGCCGGAAGTCCGTAAAATCGCTGAAGAGCTGGATCTGATCACCGCGAAGAAAAAAGACTCCACCGGTATCTGCTTTATTGGCGAGCGCAAATTCCGCGATTTCCTTGGTCGCTACCTGCCTGCGCAGCCGGGCAAAATTGTCACCGTCGATGGCGACGAAATTGGCCAGCATCAGGGGCTGATGTACCACACCCTCGGCCAGCGTAAAGGCCTGGGTATCGGCGGTACCAAAGACGGTAGCGAAGATCCGTGGTACGTGGTCGACAAAGATGTCGAAAACAATATTCTGATCGTCGCTCAGGGGCACGACCATCCGCGTCTGATGTCCGTTGGCCTGATCGCGCAACAGTTGCACTGGGTCGACCGTGAACCGCTCAAAGGTACCCTGCGCTGCACGGTAAAAACACGCTACCGTCAGACGGATATCCCCTGCACCATTACCGCGCTGGATGACGATCGCATTGACGTGCGTTTTGACGAGCCAGTTGCAGCCGTCACGCCGGGCCAGTCCGCCGTCTTCTACAGCGGTGATATCTGCCTGGGTGGTGGGATCATAGAACAGCGCCTGCCGCTGCCGGCCGTTTAACCCGATTGCACACATAAAGGAGAACGTGTGGCGAAGAACTATTATGACATCACCCTGGCACTGGCAGGAATTTGCCAGTCAGCCCGTCTGGTGCAACAGCTGGCGCATCAGGGTCATTGTGACGCTGACGCGCTGCACGTTTCGCTCAACAGCGTTATCGATCTCAACCCCGGTTCAACCCTGGGTGTCTTCGGTGGCAGCGAAACCAATCTTCGTCTCGGTCTTGAAACCTTGCTTGGCGTGCTTAATGCCAGCAGCCGTCAGGGATTAAACGCAGAGCTTACCCGTTATACATTAAGCCTGATGGTGCTGGAACGTAAACTCAGCGCAGCGAAAGGCGCGCTGAATACGCTGGGTGACCGCATTGCCGGATTGCAGCGTCAGCTCGACCATTTTGATCTGCAGTCTGAAACGCTGTTGAGCGCCATGGCCGGTATTTATGTTGATGTTATCAGTCCGCTGGGCCCGCGTATCCAGGTCACCGGTTCACCTGCCGTACTGCAAAGCCCGCAGGTCCAGGCAAAAGTACGCGCCTCGCTGCTGGCCGGTATCCGTGCCGCCGTGCTGTGGCATCAGGTTGGCGGTGGCCGCCTGCAGTTAATGTTTTCTCGTAATCGCCTGACGACTCAGGCAAAACAAATTCTTGCTCATTGTTAACCTCCCGGAGTTGCGAATTATGGAATTATCCTCACTGACCGCCGTATCCCCTGTCGATGGACGCTACGGCGATAAAGTCAGCGCGCTGCGCGGGATCTTCAGCGAATATGGCCTGCTGAAGTTCCGTGTTCAGGTTGAAGTACGCTGGCTGCAAAAGCTGGCCGCCCAGGCAGCAATCAAGGAAGTTCCTGCTTTTGACGCCCAGGCAAACGATTACCTTGATAAAATCGTTGCTGACTTCAATGAAGAAGATGCTGCTCGCATCAAGACCATTGAACGTACCACCAACCACGACGTAAAAGCGGTTGAGTACTTCCTGAAAGAGAAAGTGGCAAGCGTTCCGGCGCTGCACGCGGTGTCTGAATTCATTCACTTCGCCTGTACTTCTGAAGACATCAATAACC
Source organism: Enterobacter cloacae complex sp. OE43NF (assembly GCF_023544405.1). Classification (NCBI taxonomy): domain Bacteria; kingdom Pseudomonadati; phylum Pseudomonadota; class Gammaproteobacteria; order Enterobacterales; family Enterobacteriaceae; genus Enterobacter; species Enterobacter cloacae complex sp. OE43NF. The sequence goes on along the minus strand of NZ_JAMJFW010000016.1, from coordinate 86,220 downwards.
TGTCTCACGCATTGATGCTCTCTACCGCGCGCAAAGACGTGGTTCTGCCTTACTGGCGTAAAATCATTGACGCGGTGAAAGCGTTGTCTGTGGAATACCGCGACATCCCCCTGCTCTCCCGTACCCATGGTCAGCCCGCTACGCCATCCACGATGGGTAAAGAGATGGCTAACGTGGCATACCGTATGGAGCGTCAGTATCGTCAACTGGAACAGATTGAGATCCTCGGTAAAATCAATGGTGCGGTAGGTAACTACAACGCCCATATCGCCGCTTACCCGGAAGTGGACTGGCATCAGTTCAGTGAAGAGTTCGTGACCTCCCTGGGAATTCAGTGGAACCCGTACACCACTCAGATTGAGCCGCACGACTATATCGCCGAGCTGTTCGACTGTATCGCCCGCTTCAACACCATTCTGATCGACTTCGACCGTGACGTGTGGGGTTATATCGCGCTGAACCACTTCAAGCAGAAGACCATCGCCGGTGAAATCGGCTCTTCAACCATGCCGCACAAAGTGAACCCGATTGACTTCGAAAACTCTGAAGGCAACCTGGGTCTGGCCAACGCCGTGTTGCAGCATATGGCGAGCAAACTGCCGGTTTCCCGCTGGCAGCGCGACCTGACCGACTCCACCGTGCTGCGTAACCTGGGCGTGGGGATTGGCTATGCGCTGATCGCCTATCAGTCCACCCTGAAAGGGGTGAGCAAGCTGGAAGTGAACCGCGATCGTCTGCTGGACGAGCTGGACCACAACTGGGAAGTGCTGGCCGAACCGATCCAGACCGTGATGCGTCGTTACGGCATCGAAAAACCGTATGAAAAACTGAAAGAGCTGACCCGCGGTAAACGTGTCGATGCGGAAGGTATGAAACAGTTTATCGATAGCCTCGCATTGCCGGAAGCGGAAAAAAACCGCCTGAAAGAGATGACACCAGCGAATTACATTGGCCGCGCCATCACCATGGTCGACGAGCTGAAGTAATCTCCCCCGCCCCCTTTTCGCCCGAAAAGGGGGCTGCTTTTTCCCCGGTTTACTCAATGTTTATCCCCACAACAACATAATCAGCGTTAAACTATTCATACTATTAATTCTGGGAGAAAGATGATGCGCGTACTGGTTGTTGAGGATAACGCATTGCTACGTCATCACCTGAAGGTTCAGCTTCAGGAGATGGGACATCAGGTGGATGATGCGGAAGATGCAAAAGAAGCCGATTATTATCTCAATGAACACCTGCCGGATATCGCCATCGTTGACCTCGGGTTACCTGACGAAGACGGGCTGTCATTGATTCGCCGCTGGCGCAGCCATGATGTCTCTCTTCCTGTCCTGGTGCTGACCGCGCGTGAAGGCTGGCAGGACAAAGTGGAAGTGCTCAGTGCCGGTGCCGATGATTACGTCACCAAACCGTTTCATATTGAAGAAGTGGCGGCACGCATGCAGGCCCTGTTACGCCGCAACAGCGGGCTCGCCTCCCAGGTGATTTCCCTTCCACCTTTCCAGGTGGATCTCTCCCGTCGGGAATTCTCAATCAACAATGAAGTCATCAAACTGACGGCCTTCGAATACACCATCATGGAAACGCTGATCCGTAACAACGGTAAAGTGGTGAGCAAAGACTCCTTAATGCTCCAGCTTTATCCGGATGCCGAACTGCGTGAGAGTCACACCATTGATGTGCTGATGGGCCGTTTGCGTAAGAAGATTCAGGCGCAGTATCCGCATGATGTGATCACAACCGTGCGCGGTCAGGGCTACCTGTTCGAATTGCGCTAAATGAAACGACTAATGCGGCACATTATGCCCCTTTCACTGCGGGTTCGCTTTTTGCTGGCCACAGCCGCCGTTGTGCTGGTGCTGTCACTTTCTTACGGCGTGGTGGCGCTGGTTGGTTACAGCGTCAGTTTTGATAAAACGACCTTTCGTCTGCTGCGCGGTGAGAGCAACCTGTTTTATACCCTCGCAAAGTGGGAAAACAACCAGATCAGCGTCGAGATGCCGGAGAATCTTAACCAGCAGAGTCCCACGCTGGCGCTGATTTACAATGAAAAAGGGAAACTGCTGTGGGCACAGCGTGATGTTCCCTGGCTGGTGAAAAGCATCCGCCCGGAATGGCTTAAAACCAACGGATTTCATGAAATTGAAGCCGATCTGAATACCACCAGCAGCCTGCTGCGCGAAGATCGCTCTCTGCAAAAAAAGCTGAATGAGATCCGCGCCGATGACGCCGAAACAGAAATGACCCACTCCGTCGCCATCAATCTCTATCCCGCCACGCCTGACATGCCGCAGCTGACCATCGTAGTGGTGGATACCATCCCCGTCGAGCTTAAACGCTCTTATCGGGTCTGGGGCTGGTTCGTCTACGTGCTGGCTGCCAATCTGCTGCTGGTCATACCGCTGCTGTGGATTGCTGCCTGGTGGAGTTTGCGCCCGATTGAATCGCTGGCGAAAGAGGTTCGCGAGCTGGAGGAGCATCATCGCGAGAAGCTTAATCCTGAGACAACGCGTGAGCTAACAAGTCTGGTGCGTAACCTTAACCGCCTGCTGAAAAGTGAACGCGAGCGCTACGATAAATACCGCACCACGTTGACTGACCTCACTCACAGCCTGAAGACCCCGCTGGCCGTCATGCAAAGCACCCTGCGATCCATGCGCAGCTCCAGAATGAGCGTCGATGATGCCGAGCCGGTGATGCTTGAGCAGATCAGCCGTATTTCGCAGCAAATTGGCTACTATCTTCATCGCGCCAGCATGCGTTCCGGCAGCGCCCTGCTGAGCCGGGAGCTGCACCCCGTGGCACCACTGCTGGATAACCTGACCTCTGCGCTGAATAAGGTGTATCAGCGTAAAGGGGTGAACATCAGTCTCGATATCTCTCCTGAAATCAGTTTCGTCGGCGAAAAGAATGATTTCATGGAGGTGATGGGTAACCTGCTCGATAACGCCTGTAAATATTGTCTGGAGTTCGTGGAAGTTTCCGCCCGTCAGACGGACAACGAGCTGCACATCATTGTTGAGGACGATGGCCCGGGGATCCCGCGCAACAAACGTGACGTGGTGTTTGATCGCGGTCAGCGTGCGGATACATTGCGTCCCGGCCAGGGGGTGGGGTTATCCGTCGCACGCGAGATTGTCGACCAGTACGACGGCAAAATCGAAACCGGTGAAAGTTTACTTGGCGGTGCCAGAATGGAAGTGATTTTTGGCCGTCAGCAGCCCACATCGAACGATAGTTAGCCCGTTATGTGAAAAATGCGCGGATCTCGCACCCAGGCTCCTGCGCTTCCGTTATAATCCGACTCAGTAAGAGCCTGCGGAATAAAAAAATATGGATTATCACTTAGCACTGAACTGGCCCGAGTTTATTGAACGCTACTGGCAGAAACGCCCGGTAGTTCTTAAGCGCGGGTTCAGCAATTTTGTCGACCCTATCTCGCCTGACGAACTGGCTGGCCTGGCCATGGAAAACGAAGTCGACAGCCGCCTGGTGAGCCACCAGGATGGAAAATGGCAGGTCAGCCATGGTCCTTTCGAAAGCTACGATCACCTCGGTGAAAATAACTGGTCATTGCTGGTGCAGGCGGTCAACCACTGGCACGAGCCGACGGCAGCCCTAATGCGCCCGTTCCGCGCCCTGCCCGACTGGCGAATGGACGATCTGATGATCTCTTTCTCCGTGCCAGGGGGCGGCGTTGGCCCACATCTGGATCAGTACGATGTGTTTATCATTCAGGGGACCGGCCGCCGTCGCTGGCGCGTGGGTGAAAAAGTGCCGATGAAACAGCACTGCCCGCATCCTGACCTGCTTCAGGTGGATCCGTTTGACGGGATCATCGACGAAGAGCTGGAGCCGGGAGATATTCTTTATATTCCGCCGGGATTCCCGCATGAAGGCTACTCGCTGGAAAACTCCCTCAATTATTCTGTCGGGTTCCGCGCGCCAAGCGGTCGTGAGATGATCAGCGGTTTTGCCGATTACGTACTGCAACGCGAGCTTGGCAGCCATCGCTACAGCGATCCGGATGTACCCTCCCGCGAGCATCCGGCAGACATTCTGCCAGCAGAACTGGATAAGCTGCGCGGCATGATGCTGGATCTGATCAACGAGCCGGAACATTTCAGACAGTGGTTTGGTGAGTTTATCAGCCAGTCACGTCACGAGCTGGATGTGGCACCTCCGGAGCCGCCGTATCAGGCCGACGAGATTTATGATGCGCTGCAGCAGGGTGACAAGCTGGTTCGCCTGGGTGGGTTACGCGTGCTGCGCATCGGTGAAGATGTCTTCGTCAACGGCGAGAAGCTGGATTCTCCGCATCGCCCGGCGCTGGAAGCCATCGCCAGCCATCTGGTACTGACTGCCGATACCTTTGGCGACGCCCTGGAAGATCCCTCTTTCCTCGCCATGCTTGCCGCGCTGGTCAACAGCGGGTATTGGTTCTTTGAGGACTGAGTTGTAATGTATTGCCGGGTGGCGCTGCGCTTACCCGGCGTTTTTACTTCCACTCCCCCGCCGCAAAATCCGCAATCTCCGCGGCCCAATCCGCCGGATACAACCCTTCCCGTACATCCCGATGAAACGTTGAAAACGGCCAGTCTACAACCTTACCAACGTACCCATGTTTCACCGGGTTGAGGTAGATGTAATCCATATGTCGGCGGTAATCATTGTCGTTGCGGATGGTATGTTCCCAGAAACGCGCCTGCCAGATGTGGCGCATTTCAATGTTTCGTGAGAACGTTTTTTTGATGTCACGCCAGCGCCCGGAAAAATCGCTGTCACCTTCCGGCAAGGTCCAGATACAGTGCATATGTTCAGGAAGGATCACCCAGCCATTAATCGTAAAGGGCTTTGATCGTTTCACCGAGGAGGTGGCCTGGCGGAGGCTATCAATATGGCGGGTAAGTAAATCGCTCTGTCGGTTTTGCAGGTTAACGGTAAAAAACCAGGTGCCGCCGGGGACGTAATGGCGACGGTAGTTTGACATGGGCACTCCTTTTCCAGATGCCGGGTGGCGGCTACGCCTTACCCGGCCTACCTGTTCCCGTAGGCCCGGTAAGCGCAGCGCCACCGGGCGATGTCTTAACGCTTCGCGGTTAACTCCGCAATCCGCACAATCACCTTCACCGCTTTTTCCATTCCTTCCAGCGTCACAAACTCATGCTTACCATGATAGTTGTATCCCCCGGTAAAGAGATTCGGGCACGGCAATCCCATGAAGGACAGTTGCGAACCGTCGGTGCCGCCGCGAATCGGCTTCAGCACCGGCTCAATATCGCAGTCGCGCATGGCCTGCTGGGCGATATCCAGGATATGCGGATGCTCCATAACCTTCTCGCGCATATTGTAGTAGCTGTCTTCAATAATCAGCTCAATATAGCAGTCCGGGTGTAGCCCCTTACCCACCTTCTTCGCGATTTCCATCATCTTACGCTTGCGCGCTTCGAACGCTTTACGGTCAAAGTCACGCACGATGTAGTGCATCTGCGCGCTGTCCACCGTGCCTTTGATGCTGGTCAGGTGGTAAAAACCTTCATAACCTTCAGTCTGCTCCGGGCTCTCATTCGCCGGGACTTCCGCATGAATACGGGACGCCAGCGACAGCGCATTCACCATCACGCCTTTGGCGGAGCCGGGATGCACATTATTACCCACAATTTTGATGGTCACGGACGCGGCATTGAAGTTTTCAAATTCCAGTTCGCCCACGCCACCGCCGTCCACGGTATAGGCCCACTGCGCGTTAAAGGCCTCGACATCAAAATGTTTCGCCCCCTTGCCCACCTCTTCATCCGGCGTAAAGGCCACACGGATATCACCGTGCGGAATATTTTTTCCTTTCAGCACCGCCAGTGCCGTCATGATCTCCGCGATACCCGCTTTGTCATCTGCCCCCAGCAGCGTTTTGCCATCCGTGGTGATCAGCGTCTGCCCAAGCAGCTGGTGCAGCACCGGGAACATTACCGGCGAAAGCACTTCGTCACCTATTCCCAGCGCAATGTCACCGCCACGGTAGTTTTCCACAATCTGCGGATTAACATGTTTACCGCTAAAATCCGGAGAGGTGTCGACATGGGAGATAAAGCCAATCGCCGGAATATCACCGGGGACGTTGGCAGGCAGCGTTCCCATCACAGTGCCTTTTTCGCTCAGGGTGACATTGACCAGCCCCATGGCCTCAAGCTGCTCTTTGAGCAGGTTTAATAACTTCCACTGGCCTTCGGTGCTTGGCACCTGGCGGACACCCGGTTTAGATTGGGTATCCAGCGAAACGTACTGTAAAAAACGCTCAAGTAATTTATCCATGCAGTCACCCTCACTTTTTGTGACAACATTATCAATAAGCATCAAAACGCAAATATTGCGTCAGGTCACTTTTATCCCGCAAACGAGAATATTTTCCGTTTATATCGTGTACGTCAGTAAATGTAGCTTATGAATCAGTGACAAGGATTGGCGATTACAGTGGTTTGCCGTAGAATGTCCGCCCTCATTACGAGTCACCAAGGTGGTTACACACAAACCCCGCTTCGGTCTGCTGCCCGGAGCGTCTATATGGGACAGCGCAAAAATTGAATACTCAATCCCGTTCACGTTCACCGCTGGTGCAACTGGAACGAATTCGTAAAAGTTTTGATGGTAAAGATGTCATTTCCGACCTCAACCTGACCATCAATGATGGTGAATTCCTCACGCTGCTTGGCCCTTCTGGCTGCGGCAAGACAACCGTACTGCGCCTTATCGCCGGGCTGGAAAGCGTCGATAGCGGCCATATCCACCTTGAAAAGCAGGACATTACCCAGGTCCCCGCTGAAGATCGTCACGTTAACACCGTCTTTCAAAGCTATGCTTTGTTCCCGCACATGACCGTGTTTGAAAACGTTGCGTTTGGTCTGCGGATGCAAAAAACACCGGCCAGCGAGATCCCGCCGCGCGTGACCGAGGCGCTACGGATGGTACAGCTGGAGGAGTTTGCTCAACGCAAACCGCATCAGCTGTCTGGTGGTCAACAGCAACGTGTGGCCATCGCCCGTGCGGTGGTCAACAAACCGCGTCTGCTTCTGCTGGATGAGTCCCTCTCCGCGCTGGACTACAAACTGCGCAAGCAGATGCAGAACGAGCTTAAGGCCCTGCAGCGTAAGCTCGGCATTACCTTCGTCTTTGTGACGCATGACCAGGAAGAAGCGCTCACCATGTCTGACCGTATCGTGGTGATGCGTGATGGTAAAATCGAGCAGGACGGCACGCCGCGTGAAATTTACGAAGAGCCGAAAAACCTGTTTGTGGCCAGCTTCATTGGCGAGATCAATATCTTCAACGCCACGGTTATCGAGCGTCTGGATGAGCAGCGCGTTCGGGCGAATGTCGAAGGCCGCGAGTGCAATATCACCGTTAACTTTGCCGTTGAGAAGGGACAAAAGCTCAACGTGCTGTTACGCCCGGAAGATCTGCGCGTCGAGGAGATCCACGGCAATGCACAAGCCGAAGGATTGATCGGCTATATCCGCGAGCGTAATTACAAGGGGATGACGCTGGAATCCGTTGTCGAACTGGAAAACGGTAAGATGGTGATGGTTAGCGAGTTCTTTAACGAGGACGACCCGGACTTTGATCATTCGCTCGATCAGAAAATGGTTATTAACTGGGTAGAAAGCTGGGAGGTTGTGCTGGCTGATGAAGAACACAAGTAAATTCCAGAATGTGGTGATTGCCACGATCGTCGGTTGGCTTGTGTTGTTTGTCTTTTTACCCAACCTGATGATCATCGCCACCAGCTTCCTGACCCGCGACGATGCCCACTTTGTGGCGCTGGTCTTTACGCTGGATAACTACTCACGTTTGCTCGATCCGCTCTACTTTGATGTGCTGCTGCACTCATTGAACATGGCGCTGATCGCCACCGTTGCCTGCCTGGTGCTGGGGTATCCCTTCGCGTGGTTCCTGGCGCGTCTGCCGCAAAAAATCCGCCCGCTGCTGCTCTTTTTACTGATTGTGCCGTTCTGGACCAACTCCTTAATTCGCATCTACGGGCTGAAAATTTTCCTCAGCACCAAAGGCTATCTGAACGAGTTTCTGCTGTGGCTGGGAGTGATTGATACGCCAATCCGCATTATGTTTACCCCGGGTGCGGTGATTATTGGTCTGGTCTATATCCTGCTGCCGTTTATGGTGATGCCGCTCTACTCCAGCATTGAGAAGCTGGATAAACCGCTGCTGGAAGCGGCCAAAGATCTGGGGGCGAATAAGCTGCAGACCTTTATCCGCATTATCATTCCGCTGACGATGCCCGGCATTATCGCAGGCTGTCTGCTGGTGATGCTTCCGGCGATGGGCTTGTTCTACGTCTCTGACCTGATGGGCGGTGCGAAAAACCTGCTGATCGGAAACGTGATTAAGAGCCAGTTCCTTAACATTCGCGACTGGCCGTTCGGCTCCGCCACCAGCATTACGCTGACGGTGGTGATGGGTCTGATGCTACTGGTTTACTGGCGCGCGTCGCGGCTGCTGAATAAGAAGGTGGAACTCGAATGATCGGTCGACTGCTTCGCGGCGGTTTTATGACCGCCATTTACGCTTACCTGTATATTCCGATTATCATTTTGATCGTGAACTCGTTTAACAGTTCACGCTTCGGGATCAACTGGCAGGGCTTTACCACTAACTGGTACAGCCTGCTGATGAACAACGACAGCCTGCTCCAGGCCGCGCAGCACTCATTAACCATGGCGATTTTTTCAGCAACGTTCGCCACGCTGATTGGTTCACTCACCGCCGTGGCACTGTATCGCTACCGCTTTCGCGGTAAACCGTTCGTCAGCGGCATGCTGTTTGTGGTGATGATGTCACCGGATATCGTCATGGCGATTTCTCTGCTGGTACTGTTTATGCTGCTGGGTGTCCAGCTCGGCTTCTGGTCGCTGCTGTTTTCCCACATCACCTTCTGCCTGCCATTTGTGGTGGTGACGGTCTATGCACGCCTGAAAGGCTTTGATGTGCGTATGCTGGAGGCCGCAAAAGATCTCGGCGCCAGCGAGATGACCATTTTGCGCAAAATTATCCTGCCGCTGGCGATGCCCGCCGTCGCGGCCGGGTGGCTGCTCAGCTTCACCCTGTCGATGGATGACGTTGTGGTCTCCTCTTTCGTGACCGGGCCAAGCTATGAAATTCTGCCGTTGAAAATCTATTCGATGGTGAAAGTCGGCGTCTCGCCTGAGGTGAACGCGCTGGCGACCATACTGTTAGTGTTCTCGCTGGTACTGGTGATTGCCAGCCAGATTATTGCTCGTGATAAAACAAAATCTCAGGGGACAATGAAATGAAAAAAATGCTTGCCGCTGCGGCACTGGTGCTCGGAATGGGCGTCGCGCACGCTGATGACAGCAAAACGCTCTACTTCTATAACTGGACTGAGTATGTGCCGCCGGGTCTGCTGGAGCAGTTCACCAAAGAGACGGGCATTAAGGTCATCTACTCTACCTACGAGTCCAATGAAACCATGTACGCCAAGCTTAAAACGTACAAGGACGGCGCGTACGATCTGGTGGTGCCATCGACCTACTTCGTCGACAAGATGCGTAAAGAGGGCATGATCCAGAAGATCGACAAGTCGAAGCTGACCAACTTCAACAACCTCGATCCGCAGATGCTCAACAAACCGTTCGATCCGAACAATGACTACTCCATTCCGTACATCTGGGGTGCGACCGCCATCGGCGTTAACAGCGAAGCAATCGATCCTAAAACCGTGACCCAGTGGGCCGACCTGTGGAAGCCTGAATACAAAGGCAGCCTGCTGTTAACCGACGATGCCCGTGAAGTGTTCCAGGTTGCGCTGCGCAAGCTGGGTTACTCAGGCAACACAACGGACCCGAAAGAGATTGAAGCGGCCTATAACGAGCTGAAAAAACTGATGCCTAACGTGGCGGCGTTCAACTCCGATAACCCGGCGAACCCGTACATGGAAGGAGAAGTGAATCTCGGCATGGTGTGGAACGGCTCTGCATGGGTTGCGCGTCAGGCCGGTACGCCGCTGGAGGTCGTCTGGCCGAAAGAAGGCGGTATCTTCTGGATGGACAGCCTGGCTATTCCTGCGAATGCGAAAAACGTTGACGGTGCCCTGAAGCTCATTAACTTCCTGCTGCGCCCGGACGTGGCGAAGCAGGTTGCCGAGACCATTGGCTACCCAACGCCAAACCTGGCCGCCCGCAAGCTACTGAAGCCTGAAGTGGCGAATGATAAATCCCTCTACCCGGATGCCGACACCATCAGCAAAGGTGAATGGCAAAACGATGTCGGCGACGCGAGCCGTCTGTATGAAGAGTATTACCAGAAATTAAAAGCCGGCCGATAAGTGCCGCAGTCTGGCTCCTCACGTCGCCACGCCGTGAGGGGCCTTAACCCGCCGCATTTTCCCCCGCCCAGATCGTCGCCGTTCTCATGGCATCGACAACGTCGTCATCCGACAGCCCAAGACCGTTCGCTATCCTGGCCGCCTCCTCCCACTCCTGCTGTTCATAGTGGCGGCACAGCGTCACCATATCGGCTAACACGCCTTCCTGGTGACACAGGGCCTGGCTGACAGCCTGCGGCACCGCAATTTGCTTCATCAACTCCGCCATTGGCAATTCAAGCAAGGTATCGAGCAGAGAGAACAGGCCACACATAAACGCGTTTTCCGCCAGCCCCGGCGCAGGCATCTTCTCTGCAATCAGCTCACAGAATTTGCCCCGCATCATGCTCAGAGGATACAGCTCGTCGACGGTGTCGTTGCCAGCACTGGCCAGCACCACCACCGCGACAAAGCGTCGCAGCTGATTTTCCCCCAGATACCTGAGGACTTCGCTGAGCGTTAACTTGCTAAAATTGCAGGCACCGACTTGCTTAAACGCCGTGTGTTTCATATAACGCATGATTTTATAGGACAAGGTGAGATCGGTTTTTATTAACGACTCGATGATCCGAAAATCAGGTTTATTCCGCCCTACTTCCATCTGCAGGCGGAAAATCGCCAGTTGATTTTGTGATAAGCGCTTATATTTAATCACTTCAGGGCGACAGAAAAAGTAACCCTGAAAAAGCGAAAAACCGGCATCACGATAGCGTTTGAATTCCTCTTTAGTCTCAACTTTTTCAGCGAGATACTTTATATGGTGGGTCAGGCTTTTACGTGTACGCAGGTAATCCTGAATTTGCGCTAAGGTATAATTTCTGACATCAAATTTAAGTATAGAAATATAGGGTAAAAAGCGATCCCATTCCGGCGCGAGGGTAAAATCATCAAGCGCAAAGCGATATCCGTGCGCATTCATCTCTTTCACAGCCTGCAATAACGCCTCGCCGGGAACGGCATCTTCAAGGATCTCGATGACCACGCTCTCCTTGTCCAGCGCTTCACCGCTACGGTCGATGACCATTCTGGATGGAAAGTTGATAAACAAGGTCTGTGTCCCGGCGATACGCTGAGACGGTACAGATAAAAAATGGTCGGATATCATTCTGGATGTTGCATATTCTGCCGATACATCCGGAAAACGGTTTGCCATCCCATCCCTGAAAAGCAGTTCATAAGCTACCGTATTCATATCCGGGTTAAAAATGGGTTGTCTCGCAATAAATCCGTACATATCCCACCCTCCTTATCGACGTTATATTTATTAGCATCCTCTTTCTACACCACGATAACGAGCATTATTAAGCACTATTTTGAGTGAATGCACAAAATAATAGCATCCACACTAATTAACAGGGCTTATATTGTGGTTTAGTAAACATCATTAATGGTAATTTCAGCGGACGAGTTTATAAACAAAAAAGCACCCGCTGAATGGGTGCCTTTTCATACTGTCGCTATTACAGACCTTTGAGCAGCTTGTCGACGAACTCGGGTACGACCTCGCTTGCCAGCCCATAGTGCTTCTCTTCAAACTCGCTTCCCACCTGGCTGGGTTCGAGGTTGAGCTCTACGGTATGCGCACCGTGCAGACGCGCTTCGTGAACAAACCCCGCCGCCGGATAGACATGCCCTGAGGTACCGATGGCGATAAACACATCCGCCATGGCCAGCGCGCTGTAAATATCATCCATCCCCAGCGGCATTTCACCAAACCAGACCACATGCGGACGCAGACGCGAAGGGAACTGGCAGCAGTGACATTTATCCTCAGGCAGCACGTCCTCTTTCCAGTCCAGCACCTGGCCGCTCCAGGCACAGCGCACCTTCAGTAGCTCGCCGTGCATGTGGATGATGTTTTTGTTGCCGGCTCGCTCGTGCAGGTTATCGATATTCTGCGTAACCAGCAGAAAACGGTCACCCAGCGCCTCCTCCAGCTTCGCCAGCGCCAGATGCGCCGGATTAGGCGCTATTTCTGGCTGCTGAAGCTGACGACGGCGGGCATTGTAAAATGCCTGCACAAGATCCGGGTCACGGGCGAAGCCTTCTGGTGTCGCCACATCCTCCACACGGTGCTCTTCCCACAACCCGTCCGCAGCACGGAAGGTTCGAATACCGGACTCGGCAGAGATCCCCGCCCCGGTCAGCACCACCACTCTGGGTTTATCCATCGCTTCTGGCATCATTCTGTCTCTGAAAAAGATCCGCTGGCGCAAGCGCTCACGTAAGCGGCGTTTATTTTTGCGAAAACGGCTGAGTCGACCCTGGCGACGCGACAGCATAGTAACCTCGTAAACTAGTCGGTGAGATGAAGGAATGCGGCTCCGCGCATGCCTCCTGCGTCCCCGTGTCGCGCACGTTCAATACGCGGCACGCGGGCGACTGGCAATAAATGTCGGGGCAGACGCCCGGACAGGTGTTCCGTTATCGCGGTAAAGTTTGATAACCCGCCCCCAATCACCAGCAGATCCGGATCGACGATGGTGAGGATATTTCCCAGACACACCGCCAGCAGATCGAGATAACGTTCAACGTGCTCTCGCGCCTGCGCATCGCCCTGCTCCCACAGGGTAATGATTTGAGGGGCTTCGAGTTTCTGATGATAGAAGTGTTCGTAAAGCCATGCAAACCCACGACCTGACAGGTAGTTCTCAATACAGCCATGCTGACCACAGCCGCAGCGGGTAAGCGGGAAATCGCGTCCCACGACCTCAAGCGCATCTACCGGTAAACGGATATGACCAAACTCTCCCGTGATATAGCTGCGCCCGGTGATCGGTTTGCCATTAATAACAATTCCCCCGCCAACGCCGGTGCCAAGGATCAACCCCATCACCAGCGGATAGTGACGGAATTCATCATCCCAGGCTTCAGAGAGCGCAAAGCAGTTGGCATCGTTATCTAAACGCACGTCGCGTTCAAGGAGAGCAGAGAGATCGGCGCGCAGCGGTTTGCCGCTGGCAGCAGGTACGTTGGCGGCATACAGCGTGCCGTCGTCGGTTTCAGGCATGCCTGGAATGCCGATGCCGACGCTGCCTTTCACGCCAAAGCGTTCATCCGCTTGCGCCACCAGCGCGGCAATGGCGGTTAAAAATTCATCGTAGCTTTCGCGCGGCGTGGGAACGCGGGTTTCCCACTGCAGTTTGAGATCGTTATCAAACGCGCCGAGCGCAATTTTGGTGCCGCCAATATCAAATCCGTAATACATAACGCATTCCTCTTTTAACCTTGCGGCCCGTAAGCCGCTAGATCATGACGTAATTACTGGCCACTTAATACCCTCGCCGGATCAATTCGGCTTGCGCGACGCGCCGGATACCAGCTTGCCAGCAGACTCAGTAAAAGTGCTGTAACCAGCACATAAATAACGTCCAGCCAGTGCAATTCAGACGGCAGGAAGTCAATAAAATAGATATCACCCGACAGGAACTGGTGGCCGATCAGCTTCTCAATCCCGTTGATGATTGGCGTAAGCTGTAACGACACCACGACGCCAATCACCACCCCGCACAGGCTACCGAACAGCCCCGCCAGCAGACCATACCAGACAAAGATGGCGCGAATAAGACCGTCCTTTGCCCCAAGGGTACGCAGAACCGCGATGTCGCCACTCTTGTCTTTGACCGCCATAACCAGCGTCGAGACGATATTAAAGCACGCCACACCAATCACCAGCACCATCGCCAGATACATGATGGCGCGGATCATCTGGATATCACGATACATATACCCGTAAGTGCCGATCCAGCTTTTGATGTAGACATAGTTATTGGTCACGCTGCCCGCATCACGCACCAGTTTATTGGCATTGAAGACGTCGTTGACCTTAATGGCGATGCCCGTCACGCTGTCGCCCATGTCCAGATACTGACGTGCGTCTTCCAGCGGTACCATTGCAAAGCTGTGATCGAGTTGACCGCTCAGTTGCAGGATGCCGGTGACGTGCAGACGCACGCGCTTAGGCTGCTGCAATTTATGGTCAGCGCTGGCGTTTGGGATCATGATCGACACCCAGTCGCCCTGCTTCACTTTCAGCGCGTCGGCCACACCTTTGCCCATGATGATCTGTTGCTCACCGGCCTTAAAGTTTTCCCACGCGCCGTTCTGCACATACTTCGGCAGCGCGCTCAGACGCGCCTCCTGCGCCGGGTTCACCCCTTTCACCTGGATGGCGCGCAGGTTAACACCGCTTTCCACCAGCCCTGTAAAGTTGATGTAAGGTGCAGCGGCGGCAATGCCCGGCACGTTTTCCACTTTGCTGAGGGCGTCACGCCAGTTGTTCCACGGCTGATTAACCGGTTCAATTTCGCCGTGCGGCACAACAGCCAGAATACGGTTATTGAGCTCACGCTCAAAACCGTTCATGGCGCTTAATCCCACAATCAATACCGCCACGCCGAGCGCAATACCGATGGTGGAGATCACCGAGATAAGGGAGACCATCCCGCCGCGACGGCGGCCGCGGCTGAAGCGTAACCCGATGAGTAACGATAACGGTGAGGCCATTACTCCGCTCCCATCAGAGTCAGTTCAGCGTTCAGATGACCGTCACGCATCTCAAGCTGGCGTCCCATCCGTTTTGCCAGCTGCAAATCGTGGGTCACCACCAGAAACGCCGTCCCCTGTGAGGCATTCAGCTCACCCAGAAGCTGGAAAATACTGTCAGCATTGCGCGCATCCAGGTTGCCGGTTGGTTCATCCGCCAGCACCAGACGCGGGTTGTTCACCAGCGCACGGGCAATTGCCACACGCTGACGCTCGCCACCGGACAGCTCAGACGGACGGTGGTCACCGCGATGCCCCAGGCCTACTGCTTTCAGCATGTCGCTGGCACGGGCATTAATTTCTGCCGGTTTCTTTTTACCAATCAGCAAAGGCATCGCCACGTTTTCCAGTGCCGTGAAATCCGGCAATAGGTGGTGGAACTGGTAGATAAAGCCCAGCTCACGGTTACGCAGCTCCGCTTTTGCCGCAGAAGACATTTTGCTCATCGGCTGGCCAGAGAAAATTACGTCGCCACTGGTCGGCGTATCCAGCCCGCCCAGCAGGTGTAATAAGGTACTTTTGCCGGAACCGGAGCTGCCGACAATCGCCATCATCTCGCCTTCGCCCACGCTGAAGCTCACATTGTGCAGCACATCAGTCTGTACAGAGCCTTCCTGATAGCGTTTGGACAGGTTGTCGCATTGCAACAGGATCTTATTCATAACGTAAAGCCTCAGCGGGTTGAGTGGCGGCAGCGCGCCAGGAAGGATAGAGCGTAGAAAGCAGCGCAATGGCCATCGCGGCCAGCGCAATACCGACCACCTGCAGCGGTTCGATAGCAACCGGCAGCGCCGCGCCATCAAGCAGCGCGCCGATGATCGGCATTAAGTTATTCAACTGACTGGCCAGCAGCGCCCCGAGAACGGCCCCGAGTAACGCGCCAATGATCCCGGCGCTGGCCCCTTGCACCATAAAGACGGCCATAATCTGGCGCGGCGTCAGCCCCTGGGTTTGCAGGATGGCAACTTCGCCCTGCTTTTCCATTACCATCAGACCAAGCGAGGTGATGATGTTAAACGCCGCGACCGCGACGATCAGGCTCAGCAGCAGGCCCATCATATTTTTTTCCATACGCACAGCCTGGAATAGTTCGCCTTTACGCTCGCGCCAGTCCTGCCATTTTGTGCCTTCCGGCAAGGTTTGCTGGCTGAGGGTATCGACTTTCAGCGGTGCGTCGAGCCACAGACGCCAGCCGGTAATGTTGCCCACCGGATAACGCATCAGACGCGAAGCATCCTGGATATTCATGAGCATCTGGTAGCCGTCAACTTCGCTGTTGGCGGCAAACGTGCCAATAACCGTGAACAGACGCTGGCTGGGCAAACGTCCCATCGGCGTAAACTGGCTGGCAGACGGCACCATCACACGCAGCTGGTCGCCACGGTTCACGCCAAGCTGCCCGGCAAGCTGCTCGCCGAGGATCACGTTGTATTTGCCCGCTTCCAGATCGCTTTGCTTCACGTTGACCAGATACGGCGTGAGCGGATCTTTTTGCGCCGGGTCAATCCCCAGCATGACGCCCACCGCCACGCTGCGGGCGCTTTGCAGGACGACATCGCCCGTTGTCACCGGCGCAACGCGCGTGACACCCTGTAACTTCGCCGCACTTTCCGGCAGTTGTTGCGGGTTAACGGAACCGCTGGTAGAAGAGAGAATGGCCTGCGGCATCAGCCCCAGGATGTTGTTTTGCAGCTCGCGCTCAAAGCCGTTCATGACGGAAAGCACCGTCACCAGTGCCATCACGCCAAGCGTAATGCCAATAGTCGAAAGCCAGGAGACAAAGCGACCGAAACGGTCCGCGGCGCGCCCACGCATGTAGCGTAAGCCTATGAAGAGTGCGACAGGTTGATACATGAAGTCCGTCTGTTTGCTGATAGCAGACCCACGAGTATATAAGCGAATCCGTTAAGCGTAAATGACTGAAACCGTAAGCTTTGGTAATCATTTTTCTGAAAAATTCAGATAAATCAGAATGCTACTCTTCGAATTATCGCGCCACACCCTCCACCTTTTCCGAAAAACTTCCTGATACAGACTGTTTCCCGTTACATCCCGGCTGCGTTTACCAACAATTGTTCGTTCGTTTATGGCAATAAGGTAGTTGCGAACAATGAAGCAAAAAGCATTATGGATTAACCAGATAAAGGGGCTGTGTATCTGCCTGGTGGTGATCTATCATTCGGTTATCACATTTTATCCCCATCTGACGGGGCTACAACATTCGTTGTCCGGTCTTCTCGCCAAATGCTGGGTCTATTTTAACCTTTATCTCGCGCCCTTCCGTATGCCGGTATTTTTCTTCATATCCGGTTATCTGATCCGTCGTTATATTGACGAGGTGAACTGGCGCACCAGTTTTGACAAACGGATCTGGAGCATTGTCTGGGTCCTTGCGCTGTGGGGCGTATTGCAATGGCAGGCGCTGAGCCACCTCAATGCCTGGCTGGCACCTGAACGTGAGCTGGCCACCTCCTCGAACGCCGCGTATGCCGATTCACTTTCCGGGTTTGTGCGGGGTATGCTCACCGCCAGCACCAGCCTGTGGTATCTGTACGCCCTGGTGGTCTATTTCACGCTATGTAAACTGCTTAGCCGCTGGAAGCTGCCCGTACTGGGGCTGCTGGCACTGGCCAGCATCGCGATCAATTTCCTGCCGCTGCCGTGGTGGGGAATGAACAGCGTGGTACGCAATATGATCTACTACAGCCTTGGCGCGTGGTATGGCGCAGAGCTGATGGCCTGGATGAAGGGGCTGAACCTGCGTCGCACCTGGCTGGCACTGGCCGCTTTTGCTGCGGTCTCCGTGGTACTGTGGTTTGCTAACGTTCCGCTGCTGCTTTCCCTGCTGTCGATCGTGCTGATCATGAAGCTTTTCTATAGCCTCGAGGAGCGTTATGCCGTTCACCCCAGCAACCTGCTTAACGTTATCGGCTCAAACACCATCGCTATCTACACCACGCACCGCATCCTGATAGAGGCCTTCAGTCTGTTCCTGATCGGTGAGATGAATGCTGCCTACTGGCCGGTCTGGGCCGAGCTTGCCTTGATCCTGGTCTACCCATTTGCCAGCCTGCTGATCTGCACCCTCGCCGGACTTGGCGTACGCAAAATATCGACGGCACTGTTTGGCGATCTGTTCTTCTCTCCCCCTTCCGCGAGCGCACTGTCTCCGGCAACCCGATAATACCGCCCTCGCCCCCCGTCCGGGGGCGAATCTTCCCGCGTTGCAGTTCAGATTTGCTTATGCAAAACGATCGAGGATAATAAAGACATTGCGTATCAGTGATATGCCCCAATACTGTTGGTATATCCACAAGAGACTCTGACATAGCCATGCCTGAACACTATCGTTATTCCCTGCCTGTCAAAGCGGGCGACCAGCGCCAGCTGGGCGAACTCACTGGCGCTGCGTGCGCCACGCTGGTGGCAGAAATCGCTGAGCGACATCCTGGTCCGGTGGTGCTGGTCGCCCCGGATATGCAAAATGCGCTGCGACTGCATGATGAAATTCGCCAGTTCACCGATAACCTGGTCTTCAGTCTGGCCGACTGGGAAACGCTGCCGTATGACAGCTTCTCCCCGCATCAGGAGATCATCTCCTCGCGCCTGTCGACCCTCTATCAGTTACCGACCATGCAGCGCGGCGTGCTGATCGTTCCGGTCAACACCCTGATGCAGCGCGTCTGTCCTCACAGCTATTTGCACGGCCATGCGCTGGTGATGAAAAAAGGTCAGCGCCTGTCCCGGGACGATCTGCGCGCGCAACTGGACAGCGCCGGATACCGTCATGTCGATCAGGTTATGGAGCACGGGGAATACGCCACGCGCGGTGCGTTGCTCGACCTGTACCCGATGGGCAGCGACCAGCCGTATCGACTGGACTTCTTCGACGATGAGATCGACAGCCTGCGCGTATTCGACGCCGACACGCAGCGCACGCTGGAAGAAGTGGAAGCCATCAATTTATTATCCGCCCATGAATTCCCGACGGACAAAACCGCTATCGAGCTGTTCCGCAGCCAGTGGCGCGACAAGTTCGACGTTAAGCGCGACGCTGAGCATATCTATCAGCAGGTCAGCAAAGGTACGCTTCCTGCCGGGATCGAATACTGGCAGCCGCTGTTCTTTAACGAGCCATTGCCCGCCCTGTTCAGTTACTTCCCGGCGAACACGTTGATTGTGAACACCGGTGATATCGACGCCAGCGCCAGCCGCTTTGAGAGCGAAACCCGCGCGCGCTTTGAAAACCGGGGCGTAGACCCAATGCGTCCGCTGCTGCCACCTGAAGCGCTGTGGCTGCGCACCGACGAGCTCAACGCCGAACTCAAGCGCTGGCCTCGCGTACAGCTGAAAACCGATACGCTTGCCGATAAAGCTGCCAACACCAATCTTGCATTCCAGAAGCTGCCAGATCTAGCCGTTCAGGCACAGCAGAAATCCCCGCTGGAGAGTCTGCGCAAGTTCCTCGATGCCTTTACCGGCCCGGTTGTCTTCTCCGTTGAGAGTGAAGGCCGCCGTGAAGCGCTGGGCGAACTGCTGGGGCGGATTAAAGTTGCTCCGAAACGCATTTTGCGCCTGAGCGAAGCCACGGGGACGGGGCGTTACCTGATGATCGGTGCCGCCGAGCACGGGTTTATCGATACCCTCAACAACGTGGCATTAATTTGTGAAAGCGACCTACTGGGTGAACGTGTTGCGCGCCGCCGTCAGGACAGCCGTCGCACCATTAACCCGGATACGCTGATCCGCAACCTGGCGGAACTCCATCCGGGCCAGCCGATTGTGCACCTTGAACATGGCGTGGGTCGTTATCAGGGGATGACGACGCTGGAAGCCGGTGGCATCAAAGGCGAATACCTGATGCTGACCTACGCTAACGACGCCAAACTCTACGTGCCGGTCTCATCCCTGCATCTGATCAGTCGCTACGCCGGGGGTGCAGAAGAGAATGCACCATTGCATAAACTGGGCGGCGACGCCTGGGCACGCGCCCGGCAGAAAGCGGCGGAAAAAGTGCGTGATGTGGCGGCCGAGCTGCTGGATATCTATGCCCAGCGTGCGGCCAAAGAGGGCTTTGCCTTTAAGCATGATAAAGAGCAGTACCAGCTGTTCTGCGACAGCTTCCCGTTTGAAACCACGCCGGACCAGGCTCAGGCCATCAATGCCGTGTTAAGCGACATGTGTCAGCCGCTGGCAATGGACAGGCTGGTCTGTGGCGATGTCGGCTTCGGGAAAACCGAAGTAGCCATGCGCGCGGCGTTCCTCGCCGTTGAGAATAACAAGCAGGTGGCGGTGCTGGTACCCACCACCCTGCTCGCTCAGCAGCACTTCGATAACTTCCGCGACCGCTTTGCCAACTGGCCGGTACGCATCGAGATGCTGTCACGTTTTCGCAGTACCAAAGAGCAAACGCAAATCCTGGAGCAGGCCAGCGAGGGTAAGATCGATATTCTGATCGGCACCCACAAACTGCTGCAGAGCGACGTGAAGTGGAAAGATCTAGGGCTGTTGATTGTTGATGAAGAGCACCGTTTCGGGGTACGCCATAAAGAGCGTATTAAAGCGATGCGTGCCGACGTCGATATCCTGACCCTGACCGCAACGCCAATCCCGCGAACCCTGAACATGGCGATGAGCGGCATGCGCGATCTGTCAATTATCGCCACGCCGCCGGCGCGTCGTCTGGCCGTGAAAACCTTTGTGCGCGAATACGACAATCTGGTGGTGCGCGAGGCCATTCTGCGTGAGGTGCTGCGCGGTGGTCAGGTCTATTACCTCTACAACGACGTGGAAAATATCCAGAAAGCGGCAGACCGGCTGGCAGAGCTCGTGCCGGAAGCGCGTATTGCCATCGGTCACGGGCAAATGCGCGAACGCGAGCTGGAACGGGTGATGAACGACTTCCACCACCAGCGCTTTAACGTGCTGGTGTGTACCACCATCATTGAGACCGGGATCGATATCCCGACGGCCAACACCATCATCATTGAACGCGCGGATCATTTCGGTCTGGCACAGCTTCATCAGCTGCGTGGCCGCGTCGGGCGTTCGCACCATCAGGCCTATGCATGGCTGCTGACGCCGCATCCAAAAGCGATGACCACCGATGCGCAAAAACGTCTGGAAGCGATCGCCTCGCTGGAAGATCTGGGCGCTGGCTTTGCGCTGGCGACGCACGACCTGGAGATCCGCGGTGCGGGTGAGCTGTTGGGTGAAGATCAAAGTGGCTCGATGGAAACCATCGGTTTCTCGCTCTACATGGAGTTGCTGGAAAACGCGGTCGATGCCCTCAAGGCCGGACGCGAACCGTCGCTGGAAGATCTCACCAGCCAGCAAACCGAAGTTGAGCTACGCATGCCGTCTCTGCTGCCGGACGATTTCATTCCGGATGTGAACACCCGCCTGTCGTTCTACAAACGTATCGCCAGTGCGAAAAATGAGAACGAGCTGGAAGAGATCAAAGTCGAGCTTATTGACCGCTTTGGCCTGCTCCCGGATGCCGCACGCAACTTGCTGGATATCGCGCGGCTGCGTCAGCAGGCGCAGAAGCTGGGCATACGTAAGCTTGAGGGCAACGAGAAAGGCGGCGTGATTGAGTTTGCCGAGAAAAACCACGTTAACCCTACGTGGCTCATCGGTTTACTGCAAAAGCAGCCGCAGCATTTCCGCCTGGATGGGCCAACGCGTCTGAAATTTACGCAGGAGCTGACGGAGCGTAAAACCCGTATGGACTGGGTACGCAACTTTATGCGCCAGCTGGAAGAGAACGCGATCGCATAATCTGCTCTGCCCCCGGTTGCGCCATGCTACCGGGGGTAACAATTTACAAACTCTTTTCACTTCACCCGATCTTCCCGACAGACCCCTTCGCCATAATTATCACTAACCGTTATAAAACAATCACCCTATCATTTATATGGATTATAGTGATGATGACCTCTTCGCGTTTCACTCGCTGGATAACCGTGTTAGCGCTGGCCGCAACGGTTGCGGTTGTACTTCCCGCTCGCGCAAACACCTGGCCACTCCCGCCTGCAGGCAGTAAGGTGGTTGGGGAAAACCGTTTTCATGTGGTTGAAAACAATGGTGGATCGCTTGAGGCGATTGCCAAAAAATATAACGTCGGCTTTCTGGCCTTACTGCAGGCCAACCCCGGCGTTGACCCTTATGTCCCGCGCGCTGGCAGCGTGTTAACCATCCCGCTGCAGACGATTTTGCCGGATGCGCCGCGCGAGGGGATCGTGATAAACCTTGCCGAACTGCGTCTTTACTATTACCCGCCCGGTAAAAATGAGGTGACCGTATACCCTATTGGTATTGGCCAGTTGGGCGGCGACACGCTGACCCCGACGATGGTTACCACCGTATCAGACAAGCGTGCAAACCCAACCTGGACGCCAACGGCCAATATTCGTGCCCGCTATAAAGCGCAGGGGATCGATCTGCCCGCCGTTGTACCGGCCGGCCCGGATAACCCAATGGGCCACCATGCCATCCGCCTCGCGGCCTATGGCGGCGTGTACCTGTTACATGGAACGAACGCGGACTTTGGTATTGGCATGCGCGTCAGCTCCGGCTGTATTCGTCTGCGCGATGACGATATCAAAACGCTCTTCAACCTGGTTACGCCGGGCACCAAAGTGAACATCATTAATACCCCGATCAAGGTCTCTGAGGAGCCAGGCGGCGTGCGACTGGTTGAAATTCACCAGCCGTTATCGAAAAACATTGATGACGATCCTCAGACGCTGCCAATCAACCTGAATGCGGCGATGGTGAGTTTTAAAACCGATGCAAGGACGGATGGCATTGTGATGGAGCGGGCAATGGAAGCACGTTCGGGCATGCCGACTGACGTCACACGACATCATGGTGTCGCCCAGCAGTCGATGTAAACCCAAACGCAAAAACGCCCTGCACATGCAGGGCGTTTTTTTAGCAGTGGCATAAATGAGGGTTTAGCCAGGCTTATTTGTAAATAACAGCGGTACCGTGAAGGGTGTTAGGACCGGTTACAGAGGTAATGCGGAACGATTTCGCACCCATCTCATCCGCTTTTTGCGCCAGCTGGTCTTCCAGTGAACCCAGGTTAGTCCCGGCGCTGGCAAAGATGGTCCCTACTTTATGCTGGTCAGCAGGCGTTGACTGGACTTCCACAGCAGCAAAGCTTGCGAAAGAGAGTGAGCTAAGAACAGCAGCGGCGATGAGGGTTTTTACGTTTTTCATGATTTTTACCTTTGGCAGATGAATTTTGAGGTCGCTAGCTATTTAGTTAACGATCGATAGGTAAATGATAGATGTGATCCAGCTCACACGTCAACATGTTTTTATAACGACCATTAAATTAATTTTAATTCCGTTGTTTTTCATACCCATATGATTAATTTATTTTTCAGAAAACAGCACTGGTGGTGAAATGCGTTTATTTTTATAATGGTTATTCAACAAACCAACAGAGGACCAACGGCAAATGACAACCGATGTCACGAGTTGTGCGAAGAAAAGCCGTGGCCGACCAAAAGTGTTCGACAGGGATGCAGCGCTTGATAAGGCCATGACTCTCTTCTGGCAACATGGGTATGAAGCGACTTCGCTTTCCGATCTGGTAGAAGCCACCGGAGCCAAAGCGCCGACGCTGTATGCGGAATTCACGAATAAAGAGGGGTTGTTCAGGGCGGTACTGGACCGATACATCTCTCGCTTCGCATCGCGATACGAAGCACAGCTATTTTGTGAAGAGAAAACGGTTGAGCAGGCACTGCATGACTATTTCACCGCCATCGCCACCTGCTTCACCAGCAAAGAGACGCCCGCGGGCTGTTTTATGATTAACACCTCCGCGACGCTTGCGGCCTCCTCGAAAGAGATCGCCAACACGGTGAAATCGCGTCATGCCATGCAGGAGGAGACGCTCAGCACCTTCCTGGCCCAGCGCCAGCAGCGTGGTGAAATTCCGGCGCATTGCCGCCCTCAGGAATTAGCACAATACCTGAGCTGTATTTTACAGGGGATGTCGATTAGCGCCCGAGAAGGGGCGACGCTGGAAAAACTGCAGCATATCACCGAGACCACCCTGCGACTGTGGCCTGAACTGCTTAAAATACAGGGCTAAAAAAAAGCTCCTCAGCCTGAGCGCTTGAGGAGCTAAGTTCAGAGAACATCTTTTTTTACGCTTTGTTATTCAGTACCAGCTGGCCATTTCCATCCAGCGGAATCTGTGTGCCAGGGTCTCTGTCCATACGGATTTTGCCCTGCTGGTCACCAATTTTGTACGTCACGTCATAACCCAGCATTTTTTCCGACTTGTCATAGACGGTTTTACAGCGCTGCTGTGTCGTGGTGTACGTATCGTTATCCTGCATTGCGCCCTGCACCTGGTTACCGGCATAGCCGCCACCCAGCGCACCGACCACGGTCGCCACATCTTTACCACGGCCGCCACCAAACTGGTGACCAATCACCCCGCCTGCCACCGCGCCCAGCACCGAGCCGGCAATACGGTTTTCATCCTGAACCGGACGACGATGGGTGACAGAGACGTTACGGCACTCCTGACGAGGCGTTTTAACTGTTTCTTTAATCGGGGTTGCAGTAACCACCTGCGCATACTGTGGGCCGCGATTCAGTACGTTGAGACTGGCAACGGCAGCCACACCTAACGCAGCAGCGACGCCAATCCCTATACCCGCCAACATTGATTTATTCACGGGACTTCCTCCTTTGTTGCTATTGGTAACAATTTTGCAATGCAGGCTACGCTTCGCCAATAAGACAAAGGCTCAAAAAAATAGCTTTCAGGAGAGAGACAGGGCGTTTAGGAGAACTCTTAAGCACTCAATCTGTGATGAGTAGCATGATATGCTAAAAAATCCCTCCGGAGGGCCCGGAGGGAGAGAAAAATTAGTGCAGCTTCAGACGTGGACGGATCACGCGGTTGATTCGCCCTACCAGCATCATCAGCCCGGTTTTGAAGTAGCCGTGCAGCGCAATCTGGTGCATACGGTACAGGGAGATATAGACAAAGCGTGCGATGCGCCCTTCTACCATCATTGAGCCGCGCATCAGGTTCCCCATCAGGCTGCCTACGGTAGAGAAGTTCGACAGCGAAACCAGAGAGCCGTGGTCTTTGTAGACGTAGGCCTTCATTGGCTTGCCTTTGCGCTGTGCCAGAATATTGTGCAGCACCAGGCTTGCCATCTGATGCGCTGCCTGGGCGCGAGGAGGCACGAAACCGCCTTCTGGACGCGCGCATGACGCACAGTCACCAATCGCGAAAATCTCTGGATCGCGCGTGGTTTGCAGCGTCGGCTCGGTCACCAGCTGATTAATCCGGTTGGTTTCCAGCCCGCCAATGTCTTTCATGAAATCAGGTGCTTTGATACCCGCCGCCCAGACCATCAGATCCGCTTTGATGTACTCGCCATCTTTGGTGTGCAGGCCACCTTCGTCTGCGCTGGTCACCATCGTCTGGGTGAGAACACGTACGCCCAGTTTGGTCAGTTCGTTATGCGCCGCGCCAGAAATACGCGGAGGCAGCGCAGGCAGAATACGCTCACCTGCCTCAACCAGCGTTACGTTCAGCGCTTCATTGGTTAATCCTTTATACCCGTAGCTGTGCAGCTGTTTTACCGCATTGTGCAGCTCAGCGGAGAGTTCAACGCCCGTTGCGCCACCGCCTACAATGGCGATATTCACCTTGCCATTCGCACCCATGTTATTGGTGTACTTCAGGAACAGGTTCAACATTTCCTGATGGAAACGACGCGCCTGGTGCGGGTTATCCAGGAAAATGCAGTGCTCTTTCACACCCGGGGTGTTGAAATCGTTGGAGGTACTGCCCAGCGCCATGACCAGTGTGTCATAGGCAAGCTTGCGCTCCGGGACCAGCAACTCCCCTTTTTCGTCACGCAGCTCGGCCAGGGTAATGGTTTTGCTCTCACGGTTGATATCCACCACGGAACCCAGCTGGAACTGGAAATGGTGGTTACGTGCGTGCGCCAGATAGCTCAGCGCGTCCACGCCCTCATCCAGTGAACCGGTCGCCACTTCGTGCAGCAACGGTTTCCACAGGTGGCTGTGGTTACGATCCACCAGCGTGATTTTGGCTTTTTTGCCGCGACCCAGCTTTTTACCCAACTGTGTCGCCAGCTCCAGCCCGCCAGCACCACCGCCTACAATCACTATCTTTTTCAATGGCGTAGTCAACGTGACCCCCTCAAATTATTAACCAATTGTTAATTAAAAGTTATAAAAATAATCCTTAATTAACAACAAGTTACAGCACTGAAACCATTCAAGTGCATTGAGAATACCACGTCAGGCGCATTGGTCATACCAAAATTGATGTGCATCAAGTTTTGGTGGCTTAAAAGTAGACAATTCTGCAGAAAAAGAAAGCCCGGCACGCTTTGGCGGCCGGGCCAGGGAGATCTTATGCAGTATCTTAGCCCAGTGTTTTGAAGGCTTTGATGCGCTGCAGATGCGGGGAGATATTCTTGAACTTGTGGGTCTGTTCTTCGTCCCAGACAATTTCATAGTAGTGATGCAACAGCTCAGCCGCACGGTGGCTGTTAAGCGCCTCATCATTACGCGAAAGGATCACCAGACAGCGGTCGCGGTTCTTTTCACGGAAATTGCTGACGCACTTGGTGGCAATATCGACATACTCTTCTGGACGGTCAATCTTGCCTTCCATGTTCTCGTTCGGGAACAGGTTAGGATTGAATACCACCTGGCGAATATCGCACAGGAATCCAATCCGCTCCGCCCAGTAGCCACCCAGCCCCACCCCGCAAATCAGCGGGCGATCGTCGATGTTGAGCTGCAGCATCTTATCCACTTCTTTGAGCAGATGCTGCATGTCATGTTTCGGATGGCGCGTGCTGTAGCTGATCAGCCGTACATCCGGATCGATAAACTGCAGTTGCAGTACCTTCTCATGATTACCAGGACTGTTTGAGTCAAAACCGTGTAAATAGATGATCATCGTCTTCTCACCACGCTACGCCTTCCGGGAGGATTTACAGGCTGGCTTTATGTGCCTGCCAGCGCTCATTCAGTGCTTCAAGCCGGGCGTTAACCGCTTTCCAGCGTGCCGAATCCATCAGCTCCTGACGGCTAAATGAACCTTTATGATACAAATGTGTAACACGCTCTGCATTGATCGGCGACAGGTTATCCAGCACGCTGACTGCGCCTTTACGATTATTGCAGACGAGGATCATATCGCAACCTGCGTCGAGCGACGCCTGCCCACGCTCCGCGTAGCTGCCCATGATCGCCGCCCCTTCCATCGACAAATCGTCGGAGAAGATCACGCCGTTGAAACCGAGTTCCTGACGCAGCACGGTTTTTAACCAGTGCGGAGAACCGCTCGCCGGGCGCGGGTCGACGTCACTGTAAATCACATGCGCAGGCATAATGGCATCCAGCTTGTTATCGCTAATCAGCGAGCGGAACACCGACATATCTTTGGCACGAATTTCCGCCTCCGGGCGCGGATCACGCGGAGTCTCTTTATGCGAATCCGCCGTCACGGCGCCGTGCCCCGGGAAGTGTTTACCGGTGGTTTTCATTCCTGCATCGTGCATGCCGTCGATAAAGCGGGTGGCCATCTCCAGCGCAATACGGGGATCGCTATGGTAAGAGCGCTCGCCAATTGCCGCACTGATATGCCCTACGTCCAGCACCGGGGCAAAACTGATGTCGATATCCATGGCAATCATCTCGCTGGCCATCAGCCAGCCGGCCTCCTGGGCCAGATTCCCGCCCTCTTCGGTGCCGAGCAGCGCCGCGAAAGACTGGGCCGCGGGCAGACGGGTGAAGCCCTCACGGAAACGCTGCACGCGCCCGCCTTCCTGATCGACGGCCACGACCAGATGATTACGCGACGCCGCGCGGATCTGGCGAACCAGCTCACGCAACTGCGCCGGATCGTGATAGTTGCGGGTAAACAGGATGAGCCCCCCCACCAGCGGGTGCGCCAGAATTTCACGCTCCTCCGCATCCAGTTCAAACCCTTCTACATCCAACATGACTGGACCCACAGCAACCTCTCTTATCCTTTAATGTGTAACTGACGCCAGGCATCATCTGCCAGCGCCATAAATTGTTTCTCGCCGGACTGCTGAAAACGCATTTCAAACCAGCCCGCCATCAGCATGACGACCCAGGGTCGCCAGCGTCTGACCTGACGCGCCAGCTGTCCCGCGTCCAGATGCGCAATGCGGGCGTAATCGCCGATCAGTCTTTGGCGCGCTGTATCATCTTCCACCCAGACGGCCGCCAGCTCCAGTGCCACATCCCCATCACCGGCATACTCCCAGTCGATAAGCCTGATGCCGGTGGACGTATGCACAATATTTCCGGCATGAACATCCATGTGCAATGGCGACAGCCGAAGCGGCTGAGGCTCTCCCGCAGTGCGTAACCGTTTAAGCTGCGCAAGCCACCGTGGGGTACGTCTGTCCGGTGAGGCGCGCTGCCAGTATTGTTCCAGCAAAGGGAGCAGCGTGACTCGCCACCCCAGACACGGCTGATGGTGCAACTGACAGAGCGTCGTCGCAAGCGTAGCGCTGTCGGGCAGCGTATGCCGGATCTCCCCTGCCAGATACTCTACCGCCATCCAGCCCTGTCTGAAAAAGCGCGGGGCTGGCACGAGATCCGCCGGTAGACGCTTCAGGGCACGAAACTGACGGCGAAAATGGGAAACGGGGGCTAAGGGATCGTGGTGATGGCGCAACACCAGACGCTGCTCGCCCTGTTCCAGAATGCAACTCGCGCCGCCAAGCCCGGACTGGGCCTGCGGCGCGATAAGACGATACTGCGGAAAATAACGCGTGAGGATCGCTTCACGCGTGCAGTCAGAGTTGCGTAACCGCACCTTTACCTGACCAGATAATCTCGCCTGTCTGGACCAGCATCAGCTGCATCTGCAGGGCTGGCGTATTCACGTTACCGGTGGCATTAGAGTACAGCACATACTGCGCACCAACGTTACGGGCAATCCCCATCGCCTTACTGCGCGTACCGAGGCTGTCCTGTGGCGACAGACCAAGCTGCTGTTTGGCTACTGCCAGCTGCTGTGCGGAAACCAGCGTAAATTTACCGTTATTGGCCAGTGCATTGCGCAGGGTTTCTGTCGCTTCCCCGGCATTGAGTGAACCGTTAGTCCGGTTATTAACGCTATCCACCAGCAGTACGCTGCCTGCCGTCACGCCCTGCGCCTGCAGCATTTTGCCCACCATCGGCTGCATCGCACCGTTCCAGTCATAATGACGCACGCGCGGCGTTGGCTGGGAGGTCTGGTCCGGATGTTCAATCGGGCCAGGCTGCGACGGGATCGTCGGTACAGACGGCACGGTTGGCTGCGGTTGCGTTGGCTGTGTCGGCTGCTCCGTACCCGGTTTTGCCTCGTCCACCGGCGCAGGCTGTTCGGTTCGCGTCACACATCCTGCAAGGAACAGTGCAAAAGCTGTCACGAGCGCATAACGGCTCATATTTTTAATCAAGGTTCACCTCTTACAGATAAAGATAAAGTCTCACCTTATGCGCACCCAGATAGTTGGCGCTACCATAGAGCGTTACCGACGATCCTGCCGGAATGGTCACGCTGCGCGGCGCTTCCAGCGGGTGCATTTCAAGACCCCGTACGTCATACCAGAAGAAACGGTAGTGCACCGTCACCGGTTCGTGTCTTTCGTTAAAGAGCGTTGAGGACGCAGAAGATTTAATTTCACTGATGGTCAACGTAGGTTGTTCTGCGGTGATGCCCGCGGCAAGTACCGATGACTCCATCACCAGCGTCTGTTCATCACTGACGGGAATGGCCGGGCGCGTGCTGCACCCCACCATTACCAATGTCATTGCCAGCGCTGCAATACGCCCTTTTAACATGTCAAAGACCTTTATGTGACAGCATCGGTCCCAGAGGACGCCCACCCAGAAGATGCATATGAATATGATAAACTTCCTGACCACCATGGCGATTACAGTTCATGATCAAACGGTAACCGTCTTCAGCAATCCCCTCCTGCTCGGCGATTTTCGCGGCTACCGTCAGCATACGGCCTAACGCCACTTCATGCTCGGCTTTTACGTCATTGACGGTGGGAATCAGAATATTTGGAATGATAAGGATATGAGTCGGAGCCTGAGGAGAAATATCTCTGAAAGCCGTCACCAGCTCATCCTGATAAACGATATCCGAAGGGATTTCGCGGCGGATAATTTTACTGAAAATGGTTTCTTCAGCCATGACCTGTTCCTTTGTAGTTTAATCTGGCGTGGTGCGTCCGCTATTAACACAATCTCTGCATGAGTGTGTGGCACAATGGAAGAGTATGAGCGACTTTCTCCTGTCCTTTCAACCTTCTCCCCGGATTTCTTTCCTGAAAGCGTTTCAGCTGACTTAAGAGTAACCGCTCTCGACGCTTCACCACCTGAAACATAATTTCATTTCCTTTTGACACATCTGTTTACAGTGCTAATCACAATGCGTATATTTCGCATTTGCATTTTCATGCGCATTTTTAACATAGAAAACGACGTCAGCCCGTTCTCACGGGACTGTCGCACTCACCTTTCACCATTCAGTAAGGGTTTGATGATGTCTTTCATTTATCACACCAGGGATGGGCAACCGCAGCCAGCCGCCACGCCTTCGTTGCTGGCTGCCTGTATTGCTATGGCATTGATGCCAGCCGTCAGTTTCGCCGCCTCAGCGACCGAAGATACCGTGGTTGTCGAGGGCGGTTTTGATAACGCACAGGACCCGTCCAGCAGTCAGGATACGGACTACAGCGTTAAGACCACCACCACGGGGACGAAACTGTTACTGGTTCCCCGCGATATTCCGCAGTCCGTCAGCGTCATTAGCCAGCAGCGTATGGCAGATCAGAATCTGCAATCCCTCGGCCAGGTGTTAACTAACACCACCGGCGTCACCGCGCAGGTACAGGACAGCGACCGGACGGTATTTTACTCGCGCGGCTTCTTTGTCAGTAACTATGCGTATGATGATCTGCCAACCTCCATCAGCGAAGTATGGAACTTTGGCGACACCGCCGCCGATACCGCCATTTACGATCGTATTGAAGTGGTACGCGGCGCAACCGGCCTGATGTCCGGCACGGGAAATCCCGCCGCCTACGTCAACATGGTACGTAAGCATGCAGACAGCAATGAATTTAAAGGCAATGTCTCCGCCAGTTACGGTAGCTGGGACAAACAACGCTACGTGCTGGATCTGCAGGCTCCTCTGGTAGAGTCGGGTAACGTGCGCGGTCGTCTTATTACGGGTTATCAGGACAACGACAGTTTTGTTGATAACTACCACTACCGCAAAAAGTTCCTCTATGGCGTGGTCGATGCGGACGTGACTGACAGCACCACCCTGTCTGTGGGCTATGAATATCAGGAAAGCGATACCGATAACCCAACCTGGGGCGGCCTGCCAACCTGGTACAGCGATGGCAGCAAAACCCATTACAACCGCAGCCAGACCGTTGCACCAGACTGGGCTTATTCAGATAAAGACAACACCCGTATTTTCGCCAACCTCACCCAACGCTTCGACAACGGCTGGGAAGCCCACATCAACGGCATGCATGCCGACACCAACTTCGACAGCAAACTGATGTATATGTCCGGCTACCCGGATAAAGAGACCGGTGCGGGTATGGTCGGATATGGCGGCTGGAACCGCGGTGAACGTAAGCAGGATGCGGTGGATGCCTTCCTGCGCGGCGGTTTCGATCTTTTCGGTCGCCAGCATGAGATGATGTTTGGCGGTAGCTTCAGCCGCCAGCGTAACCACTATGACAATACCATGCCGGACGCGCTGTACGGCATGGTTGACGTGGGTAACTTCAAAAACTGGAACGGGAATATCGCCGATCCGCAGTGGACCCCCTGGAAGCTTTACAGTCAGGATGATATCCGCCAGTCTTCAGCCTATACCTCAGCCCGCTTCTCGCTTGCCGATCCGCTATCTCTGATCCTCGGTGCGCGTTATACCCATTACAACATTCGCTATAACCCGGCGGGCTCCCCGGACACCCGCCTGGAAAGCAGTAAGGATGATGTAACGCCATATGCGGGCCTTGTTTACGATATCAATGAAGACTGGTCAACCTACGTCAGCTATACCTCCATCTTCCAGCCTCAGGACAAACGTGACGCCAGCGGCCGCTACCTGGACCCGACAACGGGGAAAAGCTATGAAGCCGGGGTGAAAGCAGACTGGTTTAGTACGCGCCTGACCACCTCGCTCGCCCTCTTCCGCATTGAGCAGGATAATGTGGCGAATAATACCTACACCTACATGCCCAGCGGCGAGTCAATTTATGAATCTCTGGATGGGGTCGTCAGTAAAGGGATCGAATTCGAGCTAAACGGCGCCCTGACCGATAACTGGCAGCTGACCTTCGGCGCAACCCGCTACATTGCTGAAGACAAGCGCGGCAACGCGGTAAGTTCCGATCAGCCTCGTACCACAATGAAGCTCTTTACCCGTTATCAACTGCCCATGCTACCTGCACTGGCAGTGGGCGGCGGGGTGAACTGGCAGAATAAAGTCTGGAACGATGTAGATGGCGGCCCGGCAGGCCGATCACGGGCAGAACAAGGCAGCTACGCGCTGGTTAACCTGTTCAGCCGGTATCAGGTGACTAAAGATTTTGCTGTCCAGGCTAACATCAACAACCTGTTCGACAAAGAGTATTACGACTACGTCGGCTCTTATGTGGTATATGGCGCGCCGCTGAACGTCTCTGTAAGCGCGAGCTACGACTTCTGAGTGTTCAGCCGCTACCCGGCATAACAAAACTGCAGGCATAAAAAAGGCAGCCATTCGGCTGCCTTAGTCTCCCCAGGTCACAGCTTAGCTGTTGCGGATGTATTCATCCATTTCGGTTTTCAGGTTATCGGATTTGGTACCGAAGATTGCCTGAACACCAGAACCTGCAACAACCACACCCGCTGCGCCCAGTTTTTTCAGACCCGGCTGGTCTACTTTCGCAACATCGGCAACGCTCACACGCAGACGAGTGATACACGCGTCCAGGTTAGTGATGTTCTCTTTACCGCCGAATGCTGCAACCAGTGCCGGAGCCATTTCGCTGGTCGCGCCTGCTTTGCTGTCTTCTGTTGCATCTTCACGACCTGGCGTTTTCAGGTCCAGTGCTTTGATCAGCACGCGGAAGATGGTGTAGTAAACAACGGCGTAGCACGCACCCACGATTGGGAACAGCCACAGTTTGCTGCTGTTACCGGACAGAACGATGAAGTCGATCAGGCCGTGTGAGAAGGACGTACCGTCACGCATACCCAGCAGGATACAGATTGGGAACGCCAGACCCGCCAGAATCGCGTGGATAACGTACAGGATCGGCGCAACGAACATGAAGGAGAACTCGATCGGCTCGGTGATACCGGTCAGGAACGAGGTCAGCGCTGCGGAGATCATGATACCGCCCACTTTTGCACGGTTCTCTGGTTTAGCAGAGTGCCAGATTGCAATTGCCGCGGCTGGCAGACCATACATTTTGAACAGGAAGCCACCAGACAGTTTACCTGCAGTTGGGTCACCCGCCATGTAACGTGGGATATCACCGTGGAACACCTGACCTGCTGCGTTGGTGAATTCACCAATCTGCATCTGGAATGGAACGTTCCAGATGTGGTGCAGACCAAATGGCACCAGGCAACGCTCGATGAAGCCGTAGATACCAAACGCCACAACCGGGTTCTGATAAGCAGCCCACTGAGAGAAGGTCTGGATTGCCGTACCGATTGGTGGCCAGATGAAGGACAGGATCACACCCGTGAAAATCGCTGCCAGACCAGAGATGATCGGAACGAAACGCTTGCCCGCGAAGAAGCCCAGATACTCAGGCAGCTTGATGCGATAGAAGCGGTTAAACATATACGCTGCAATCGCACCGGAGATGATACCGCCCAGAACACCGGTATCCGCCAGGTGTTTCGCTGCGATCTCTTCAGCAGGTAAATGCAGAACCAGCGGTGCAACCACAGCCATGGTTTTCACCATGATGCCGTAGGCAACCACAGAAGCCAGCGCAGAAACGCCGTCGTTATTGGTGAAGCCCAGAGCAACACCGATAGCGAAGATCAGCGGCATGTTAGCAAAGACAGAACCGCCTGCTTCGGCCATTACGTGGGACACTACGGCTGGCAGCCAGCTGAAGTTTGCAGAACCGACACCCAGCAGGATACCTGCGATAGGCAGTACGGATACTGGCAGCATCAGCGATTTACCGACCTTTTGCAGGTTAGCAAATGCATTCTTAAACATAATTGAGAGTGCTCCTGAGTATTTGTGCTTTTTTTACGCTTTCACGCATTGGCCCGGGGGGAGTACCGTGCCGTGGACAGGACATCTAAGCGCCCTTTATTTATTACACAGAGTAAAATAATTCCCTCTGAGTTTGTTTGACGGCTATCACGTTTCAGCTTAAGACGGTCGAAAAACTTTCAGTTATTTACAAAAAGCATTTCTGGATGTGTCTAAAAACACCATCACCGCCCCAAATGAGGCGGTGAACTTTACTCGTTTTAACTATTAATTACGAGCCTAAAAAAAACAGGTGTATCAAACAGATTGCAGGCGGGCGGGGTCAATATGGAACAGTGTAGAGAAGTTTTCCGTCGTGACGCGGGCCAGCTCTTCGATACTGACGCCCTTCAGAACGGCCATGTATTCAGCCACGTCTCTCGTCATTGCTGGCTGGTTTTCTTTACCGCGATGCGGTACCGGAGCCAGATAAGGAGAGTCTGTTTCCACCAGAATACGATCGAGCGGAACATAACGCGCAGCATCGCGAAGCTGCTCAGCGTTACGGAACGTCACGATCCCGGAAAACGAGATATAAAACCCTAAATCAAGCAGTTTTCCCGCCGTTTCTCTGTCTTCTGTGAAACAGTGTAGTACGCCACCGCAATCCGTCACGTTTTCTTCCCTGAGGATCGCCAGGGTATCGGCGCGGGCATCGCGGGTATGAACGATAACCGGTTTGTTAAGCTCACGGCCAATGCGAATGTGATGGCGGAAGGACTCCTGCTGACGCGCCATGGTCTCCGGCGTGTAGTAATAGTCCAGCCCGGTTTCCCCCATCGCTACCACGCCCTCTTCGGCCGCCAGACGACGTAACTCCTCAACGTCGTATGCGTCATCCTGATTGAGCGGATGCACGCCACAGGAAAAAACAACATTAGGGCGAACGCCCACCAGCTCACGCATGGTGCGATAGCCCGGCAGCGTGGTAGCCACCGCAAGGCAAAATTTCACATCGCGGGCGGCGGCTTTTGCCAGCACGTCGTCCACGTCTTTATGCAGGGATTGATAATCCAGGCCATCGAGATGGCAGTGTGAGTCGACTAAAAACATAATGTCTCTCTCAGAGATGGGAAACAGGCGGAGTGACGCCTGGTTGCAGGTAATGTTCGATACGCAATAACTGGTCGGTCAGTACAAGCTCGCGATTAAGACCGGTTACCGTTAAAAGTTGTTCACGGCTCTGGCAAGTATCGTGCAGGATCGCACGCAGCGTGGCGCCTGGCAGACGATTCGCCAGCGTGTTTACCAGTGGCCAGACATCGGCATTGGTCAGCAGCGTGGCCCCCTGCTGGATCTTGAGGGCATCCAGAAGTAAGGCAGCCAGCCAGTGCAGACGCTCGGCAGCCTGATCGCTGTTAAGTGCAGGCAGTACGCTCAACCAGTCACCGCTCTCCAGCGCAGAGGCAACGGCGCGGCAAAGCGCTTCTCGTTGCGACCAGACGTCCGCCTGCAGCAGAGCCAGCGCCGCGGCAGGTGCGCCGCTGCTGAGGCGCAATGCGGACAACGCGCTATCCTGTGACGTTGTCACCTCACGCTCCAGCCAGCTCAGCGCCCACGATTCCTGGGGAGTCGCAAGGTGATGAAGCCGACACCGACTGCGTAACGTCGCCAGTAATCGACCCGGATCGCGGCATGACAGGAAGAACCACGTTTTTTCCGGTGGCTCCTCCAGCGTTTTAAGCAGCGCGTTTGCCGCCGCCTCGGTAAGCAACGCCGCGTCTTTCAGCCAGACGACTTTTGCGCCACCCAGTCGTGCGTGCTCGTATAATTTTTCACTGACTTCACGCACGGCATCGATACCGAGCGCACTTTTGCCCTTCTCAGGCTCCAGCGTGTAATAGTCAGGATGTGTGCCCGCCTGCATCAGCTGGCAGCCGCGGCATTTACCGCAGCTTTTGTGACCTTCTGGCTGCTGGCACATCAGAAAACGGGTGATGGCGTAGATCAATGCATCTTCACCCATGCCCGGCAATGCCTGAATCAGTAACGCATGATGCCCCCGTCCGGCCTGATAGCTGGCGATCAGCTGTTCAAAGTGCGGGCGCAACCATGGGTACCATTTCATGCCTGTTGCTCCTGTAGCCAATTTTTGACAGTTTCCTCAATGGAACGGGTCACCTCTTCCAGGGACTGCGTCGCATCAATGGTGCGAATGGAACTGTCCTGACTGGCGAGTTCAAGATAACGCGCGCGGGTGCGATTAAAGAAGTCGAGCGACTCTTGCTCAATGCGATCCAGCTCGCCGCGCGCGCGCGCGCGCTTCAGGCCCACTTCCGGCGTTACATCCAGATACAGCGTCAGATCGGGGCGGAAATCCCCTAATACTGCATCACGCAACGTTGCCAGCATTGTCTGGTCAATTCCGCGTCCCCCGCCCTGATACGCCTGAGTCGACAGATCGTGACGGTCGCCAATGACCCACTTGCCAGCGGCCAGAGCCGGTTTGATGACCGTCTCTACCAGCTGCACGCGAGCGGCATAGAACATCAGCACTTCGGCTTTGTCAGTGATAACTTCATCGCCCACGGATTTGATATCCAGCACCAGGCTGCGCAGCTTTTCAGCCAGCTGCGTACCGCCGGGTTCACGGGTAAACACCATGTCCGCAACGCCGAGCGTTTTCAGCGTTTCGATTACCACGTTGCGGGCTGTGGTTTTACCGGCTCCTTCGAGTCCCTCAATGACAATGTATTTACTGCGCATTTTTTTCCTTAAGTGCCTTCAGATAATCCTGAACGGAGCGATTATGGCTGGCAAGGTTGGTGTTAAAGGTATGCCCCCCTTTTCCATCAGCCACAAAGTAGAGATACGGTGTTTTTGCCGGATGCGCGGCCGCCTTAAGCGAGGCTTCGCTCGGCGTGGCAATCGGGCCTGGCGGCAGGCCGCTAATAACGTAGGTATTATACGCCGTCGGCGTCTCCAGATCTTTTCGTGAAATCTTGCCGCTGTAGCTCTCACCCATTCCGTAGATCACGGTAGGGTCAGTTTGCAGGCGCATGCCAATGCGCAGTCGGTTGATAAAGACCGACGCCACCTGGTCGCGCTCTGAAGCCACCGCGGTCTCTTTCTCAATAATTGAGGCCATGGTGACAAACTGGTTTTGATCTTTATACGGCAGGCCATCGGCGCGCCCTTCCCACGCAGATTCCACCGCCGCGACCATTTTTTTGTGCGCACGCTTCAGGATCGCCACATCGGTTGTTCCGGCTGTATACATCCAGGTGTCCGGCCAGAACCAGCCTTCAACCCACTCGGGATGTTCAAATTCAAGTACCGCGGCAACCGTCTGGTAACTGTCATCTTTTAGCGTGTGTTTAATATACGGCGCATCACGCAGCTGTTTGAGGTAATCGCTTAGGCGCATCCCTTCAACAAACCGCAGCGGGAACTGTGCTTCTTTGCCGCTTTCCAGCAACTGCAGCATCTCTCTGACGGTCATCCCGGGCGTGAAACGATAGGTGCCAGCTTTAAAATGAGACAGCTCAGGTTCCACACGCAATAACCACTGGAACACGCGTGGACGATTAATGATTTTATCGCCATAAAGCTGTTCACCGAGCGCCAGTCGCCCGGTTCCCGCTTTCAGGGTAAAGATCGTTTCGTCCTTAATCAGGATCTTACTGTCCGCCAGCTGGCGAACTTTCCACATTCCCGCGCCGCCAGCGATACCCAGCGCAACGATTAGAAGGAGGACAAAGCGCAACATTTTCTTCATGACTATCTGGTTTGCTCACATATCGGGGCTAAAAAAGAGAACAGCTCGCGCGATGGCAAGCAAATTTGACCATAAGCGCGGACAGGTATAACCGGCATCAGCGCGTTGCAAATAACGATTTCATCTGCTGCCTGCAACGCCTCTTCGCGTGCGTTAACTTCGACAACGTGAAAGTCAGAGCGTGCCAGCTGCTGCAAACAAAACTGACGCATAATACCGTTGACTCCCGCCTGTTCCAGCGAAGGCGTGAAAACAGTGTTGCACTGCCGCCAGAATAAATTAGCCGCACAGCATTCCGTAATGAACCCTTCGCTGTCAAGAACCAGCGCTTCATCGGCTGCCGTCTGCTCAAGATGAGTACGGATTAGCACCTGCTCAAGACGATTGAGATGTTTTATCCCGGCAAGCATGGGGTTTCTTCCCAGACGTACCGGGCTGAGCATCAGGGTAACGCCCTCTTCACGCCAGCGCGTATACTGGGCAGGATACGCAGAAACCGACAGCATCCGGGTGGGATGTTGGCAACTGGCACCGCTATAACCCCGTCCACCGCTGCCGCGGCTGATAATGACCTTGAGTACCCCACTGGGCTTTCCGGACGCAAGCTGGCGCATTTCCTGGCGCAACGTGTCCCATTGCGTAAAGGGGATCAGTAACGTTTTGCAGGCCGTTTGCAGACGACGTATATGCGCATCCAGCAGACACACGTCGCCATCCGCAATGCGCGCCGTGGTAAAGCAGCCATCACCAAACTGAGTCGCCCTGTCGCTTGCAGGCAGAGATTCTTGCTCAAGGCCATTGATTAAAAACATGGTGGCTCCTTATGCGTGGGCGTTTAGTCTGGCAGGATGTCGTGCAGCCGACAAGAAGATTAGCCTGAATAAAAAAGGCCCGACAAGCGGACCTTTTTTCACAGCCATAGGGTACGCAGACTCAGATCTTTTTGAAGATCAGAGAACCGTTAGTACCGCCAAAGCCGAAGGAGTTACACAGGGTGTACTCCATTCCACTCACCTGGCGCGCTTCGTGAGGAACGAAGTCCAGATCGCAACCTTCATCCGGGTTATCCAGGTTGATGGTTGGCGGAACAGCCTGGTCGCGCAGCGCAAGAATAGAGTAAATAGACTCTACTGCCCCCGCCGCACCCAACAGGTGACCGGTCATGGATTTTGTGGAACTGACCAGTACGCGGCTGGCAGATTCACCGAAGATAGACTTAACAGCCTGAGCTTCTGCTTTATCGCCCGCAGGGGTAGAGGTACCGTGTGCGTTAACGTAGCCGATTTGCGCTGGGGTAATACCCGCATCGCGAATCGCGTTTTCCATGGCCAGCGCGGCGCCCGCACCATTTTCTGGCGGTGACGTCATGTGATAGGCATCGCTGCTCATACCAAAGCCAACGACTTCAGCATAAATTTTCGCGCCACGTTTTTTCGCATGTTCGTACTCTTCCAGAACGAGCATACCTGCACCATCGCCCAGCACGAAACCGTCACGGTCTTTGTCCCACGGACGGCTTGCCGCCTGAGGATTATCGTTGCGGGTAGACAGCGCGCGCGCAGCACCAAAGCCACCCACGCCAAGCGGGGTACTGGCTTTTTCAGCACCGCCCGCCACCATAGCATCTGCATCGCCGTACGCAATCATACGCGCGGCCTGGCCGATGTTATGCACGCCAGAGGTACATGCGGTCGCGATAGAAATGCTTGGCCCACGCAGACCGAACATGATGGTCAGGTGACCCGCCACCATATTAACAATCGTGGACGGAACGAAGAACGGGCTGATTTTACGCGGTCCGCCATTCATGAGAGATGAATGGTTTTCCTCGATCAGACCAAGACCGCCAATCCCGGAGCCAATAGCGGCACCGATACGGGTTGCGTTCTCTTCCGTAATTTCAAGGCCAGAATCCTGCATGGCCTGAACGCCAGCGACAATTCCATATTGAATGAAGGCATCCATCTTGCGCTGTTCTTTGCGCGAGATGATCTCTTCACAGTTAAAATCCTTTACTAAGCCAGCAAATTTCGTTGCATAGGCGCTAGTATCGAAATGGTCGATTAGGCTGATGCCGCTCTGACCGGCAAGGAGAGCTTTCCAGGTGGACTCTACGGTATTGCCGACAGGAGACAACATGCCAAGTCCGGTCACAACTACACGACGCTTAGACACGTTTGTCCTCCAGGGAGGGATAAAAAAAGAGATTCGTGGGACTAAAAAAGATAAAACTCAGGCGGTCGAATGACCGCCTGGAGATGTTCACTTACGCCTGGTGGCCGTTGATGTAATCAATGGCAGCCTGAACGGTGGTGATCTTCTCAGCTTCTTCGTCCGGAATCTCAGTATCAAACTCTTCTTCCAGAGCCATTACCAGCTCAACGGTGTCAAGAGAATCTGCGCCCAGGTCTTCAACGAAGGAAGCGGAGTTCACAACTTCTTCCTGCTTAACGCCCAGCTGTTCGCCGATAATTTTCTTAACGCGTTCTTCGATAGTGCTCATACTCTTAAATTTCCTATCAAAACTCGCTTTCGCGATGGTTTTCGTAGTGTATAAAATGTTGAAAAATTTGCAACTAAATCCCGGCAGGTCTTACCACGATTTTACGTTATTTTGAGGCCAATCCCCCCAATAACGCAAATATTTTCGATCGTGATTAAACCATATACATCCCGCCGTTGACATGGAGGGTTTCACCAGTGATGTAACCCGCTTCGTCAGAGGCTAAAAATGCAACCGCGCTGGCAATTTCTTTAGGGTCGCCTAAGCGGCCCGCAGGAACAGCTGCCAGCGTACCCGCACGCTGCTCATCAGTCAGCGCACGCGTCATGTCCGTTTCAATAAAGCCCGGAGCAACAACGTTTACAGTAATCCCGCGGGACGCGACTTCACGCGCCAGCGACTTACTGAAACCAATCAGACCTGCTTTCGCCGCAGCGTAGTTAGCCTGACCAGCATTTCCCATGGTACCAACCACAGAACCGACAGTGATAATACGACCATGACGCTTTTTCATCATAGCGCGCATTACCGCTTTTGACAGACGGAATACAGATGACAGGTTGGTTTCGATAATATCGTTCCACTCGTCGTCTTTCATTCGCATCAACAGGTTATCGCGAGTGATCCCGGCATTATTGACCAGAATATCCACTTCGCCAAACTCTGCGCGAATATTTTCCAGAACAGATTCGATAGATGCAGGTTCGGTCACATTCAGTACCAGACCTTTACCGTTCGCACCCAGATAGTCGCTGATGGCCTTCGCGCCATTCTCGCTGGTTGCTGTACCAATCACTTTCGCGCCGCGCGCGGCCAGTGTTTCAGCAATTGCACGCCCGATACCGCGGCTTGCGCCAGTGACCAGGGCAATTTTTCCTTCAAAACTCATGGTATTCCTCTTTTATTGCGAGAGTGCCGCTTCAATGGCTTCCGGCTCGTTAATCGCCGAGGCAGTCAGGGTGTCAACAATACGTTTTGTCAGACCAGTCAGGACTTTCCCTGGGCCGACTTCGTACAGGTGCTCAACGCCCTGAGAGGCCATAAACTCAACGGTTTTGGTCCACTGTACCGGGCTATAAAGCTGG
Organism: Enterobacter cloacae complex sp. OE43NF; assembly: GCF_023544405.1. Taxonomy (NCBI): domain Bacteria; kingdom Pseudomonadati; phylum Pseudomonadota; class Gammaproteobacteria; order Enterobacterales; family Enterobacteriaceae; genus Enterobacter; species Enterobacter cloacae complex sp. OE43NF. The sequence continues at coordinate 44,619 of NZ_JAMJFW010000016.1, read as the reverse complement.
CGAACCAGCGCATCACGGATAGCCTCCGGCGTGGTTTCACATTTCACATCGACGTTGTTCACAACGGAAATCGTCGGTGCGTTAAAGGTAATTTTTTCCAGCTCAACCGCCAACTTGTCAGCAGCAGGTTTCATCAGCGCACAGTGGGACGGAACACTCACTGGCAGCGGCAGCGCACGCTTCGCGCCCGCGGCTTTACAGGCTGCACCTGCACGTTCAACCGCTTCTTTATGACCGGCGATAACCACCTGGCCTGGCGAGTTGAAGTTAACCGGTGAAACCACCTGACCTTCTGCTGATTCTTCACACGCTTTTGCGATGGAAGCATCGTCGAGACCGATAATAGCAGACATGCCGCCCGTGCCTTCTGGCACCGCTTCCTGCATGAATTTACCACGCAGTTCTACCAGGCGTACTGCGTCAGCAAAGGCGATCACACCGGCACAGACCAGTGCAGAGTATTCACCCAGGCTATGGCCCGCGAGCAGGGCTGGCGCTTTACCGCCCTTCTGCTGCCAGACGCGCCACAGCGCAACGGAAGCGGTCAGCAGTGCTGGCTGAGTCTGCCAGGTTTTGTTCAGCTCTTCGGCCGGACCCTGTTGGGTCAGCGCCCATAAATCATAACCCAGCGCATCGGAAGCTTCACGGAAAGTCTCTTCGATTACCGGATAGTTTGCTGCCATTTCAGACAACATCCCAACGGTTTGAGAGCCCTGACCCGGAAACACAAAAGCAAATTGCGTCATCTTTTAATCCTTATCCTAGAAACGAACCAGCGCGGAACCCCAGGTGAACCCGCCACCGAAGGCTTCAAGCAAGACCAACTGGCCCCGTTTGATTCGTCCGTCACGTACCGCTTCATCAAAGGCGCACGGTACTGACGCCGCAGAGGTATTGCCGTGGCGATCGAGCGTCACCACAACGTTATCCATCGACATGCCCAGCTTTTTCGCGGTTGCACTGATAATACGCAGGTTCGCCTGATGCGGCACCAGCCAGTCGAGTGCGGTGCGCTCAAGGCCATTCGCCTCCAGCGTTTCATCAACAATGTGGGCCAGTTCCGTCACCGCGACCTTAAACACTTCGTTACCTGCCATGGTCAGATAGATAGAGCTGTCCGGATTCACACGGTCGGCATTAGGCAGCGTTAACAGTTCGCCATAGCTACCGTCAGCATGCAGATGCGTGGAGATGATGCCCGGCTCTTCAGACTGACCCAGCAGTACGGCACCCGCACCATCACCAAAAATAATGATCGTTCCGCGATCGGTTGGATCGCAGGTACGCGCCAGCACGTCAGCACCGATCACCAGCGCATACTTCACCGCGCCGGATTTTACATACTGATCGGCAACGCTCAATGCATAGGTGAAACCTGCGCAGGCTGCGGCAACGTCAAACGCCGGGCAGCCTTTAATACCGAGCATATTCTGCACCTGGCACGCTGCGCTTGGGAAAGCATGCGTGGCCGATGTTGTGGCAACCACGATCAAACCAATCTGATCTTTATCGATGCCCGCCATCTCGATAGCACGCTGTGCGGCTTCATAACCCATGGTGGACACGGTTTCGTCTGGCGCGGCGATACGACGTTCACGGATACCTGTGCGCGTGACAATCCACTCGTCAGACGTATCTACCATTTTTTCCAGATCGGCGTTGGTTCGCACTTGTGTTGGCAGATAGCTGCCGGTACCAATAATCTTCGTATACATGTACGCTCAGTCACTTTTAGCTAATACAGATTCCAGGCGAGCGGCAATCCGCTGAGGGACTTGTCGCTGCACCGCCTGCACTGCCTGTTCAATGGCGACAGTAAATGCTCGCTGATTGGCGGCACCGTGACTCTTGATCACAATGCCGCGCAATCCTAACAGACAGGCGCCATTATACTGGTCGGGGTTGAGGTGACTGAATCGCCGCGTCAGGCTTTTTTGTAACCAACGCTTTAATAAAATCAGCCACCAGGCGCTTTTTTTACCTTCTCCCTGCGATTTGAGGAGAGAAAGGAACATTCGCACAACCCCTTCCATGGTCTTCAACGTCACGTTTCCAGTGAAGCCATCACACACCAGAACATCCGTTTTCCCCGTCAGCAACTCATTGGCTTCGAGATAACCAATATAGTTGATGGAGGGAACCTGTTTAAGCAATTCGGCAGCCTCACGAATGCTGTCCAGGCCTTTGGTCTCTTCTTCACCTATGTTCAGTAACGCAACACGGGGAGTCTTGATCCCGACCACTTCTTCTGCCAGCACCGACCCCATCACGGCAAACTGAGCCAGCATTGTACTATCACAATCGACGTTAGCGCCCAGATCGAGCACCACCGTTTTGCCCTTTTGCTGATGCGGGAGTACCGTCACCAGCGCCGGACGCTCAATGCCCTCAATAGGCTTGAGCAGTAATTTCGACAGCCCCATCAGCGCGCCGGTATTCCCCGCGCTGACGCAGGCCTGCGCACGTCCTTCTTTTACCAGCTCCAGCGCCATTCGCATAGAGCTGCCACGGCTATTGCGAATCGCCTGCGATGGCCGGGCATCACTGGCAATAACTGACTGCGCAGGAATAATCTGCAGACGTGAACGTTGTTCGAAGTCAGCTTTTGCAAGTAATGGCGTGATTGTGTCGGGATTGCCGACTAAAAGAAGTGTGAGTTGCGAATTAGAATTCAGTGCCTGCAATGCTGCAGGCACTGTCACGGAAGGCCCAAAATCTCCTCCCATGACATCTAACGCCAGGGTTAGACGTGTCAAGGTATCGTCGCAGCCTGGTTCGGTAAATTCCCCGTTTGCACGGGGAGTTCCTCACTAAGCCTAATCACGCAAACGCGTGATTACTTAGTGATAACCTTGCGGCCGCGGTAGAAACCGTCAGCAGTGATGTGGTGACGCAGGTGTTTCTCACCAGAAGTCTTGTCTACAGACAGGCTGGTAACTGCAGTCAGCGCGTCATGGGAACGACGCATGCCACGTTTGGAACGGGTTGGTTTATTCTGTTGTACGGCCATGGACCTTACTCCTCAATTACTTACGCTTTAAGCTGGCTAATACGGCAAATGGGTTTGGTTTTTGCGCTTCATCAGGCAGTTCCCCAAAGACCATGTCCGCCTCGGACACTTCACAGTGTTCAGAATCATGCACCGGAACCACTGGCAAGGTGAGGATGATTTCATCTTCAACCAGAGCCAGAAGATCGATTTCACCGAATTCGTTAACCTCAATCGGCTCATACGCTTCCGGGAGTGCCTCAGCCTGTTCGTCAGAACGAACCGGACTGAAACAATACGTTGTGTGAACGTGCTGTGTGAACGGTTTCCCGCAACGCTGACATTCGAGCGTTACCGTCACCTTTGCATCACCGGTTAAAACGGCAAGGCGCTGGTTATCGATAGCGAACGACATGGAGCATTCCACATCACTGTCCACACTGACTACGGATTCGGCAATACGCTCAGCCTGATCGGAAGTATAGATACCTTCGTAATCGAGGCGTTTTTGAGCCGTACGAACCGGATCAAGAGTCAGGGGTAATTTTACCTTTTGCATAGGGCGCGCATATTAACTTTGTAACGTCATATAGTCAAAGAAAAAGGCAACCAGGGCTGCCTTTTGCCAATTATTCGCACACATTGCGGCCTGTAGTTTAAAATGGCTGGCATCGATACGCTATATCTGGTGATAAAAATATGCCAAATCTCGTTCTCGCTTCCACTTCTCCCTACCGCCGAATGTTGCTGGAAAAGCTCGGGATCCCGTTTGTGTGTGCCGCGCCGGACGTTGACGAGACGCCACAACCTGGCGAGTCGCCGCGTCATTTAGTAACGCGTCTGGCGAAAGAGAAAGCACAATCGCTTGCCGCACAATACCCTTCGCATTTGATTATAGGCTCCGATCAGGTTTGCGTGCTGGATGGTGTCATCACCGGTAAGCCACACACCGAAGAGAATGCCTGTAAACAGCTTATGCAGGCGCGCGGCAATATTGTTACCTTTTATACCGGCCTCGCGCTCTACAACTCCGCCGTGGGCCACCTGCAGACCGAATGCGAACCGTTTGATGTTCACTTCCGACACCTGAGCGAGCAAGAAATCACAGATTATGTGCGTCGTGAACGGCCGCTGAACTGCGCCGGCAGTTTTAAAAGTGAAGGTCTTGGGATTGCGCTCTTCGAAAAGCTGGAGGGGCGTGATCCGAACACGCTGGTGGGCTTACCGCTGATTGCGCTGTGCCAGATGTTAAGACGCGAAGCGTGTAATCCGCTGACGGCGTGACCGTTGCGGCCTGATGCCCTCACCCCGGCCCTCTCCCACAGGGAGAGGGTGCAAACATTAAAAACGGCAACTCCGTTGCCGTTTAACTTTTACCTTAGCCGCGCAGAACTTTCAGGCAGCGTTTCAACTGCTCATCCAGCGGCGCTTCAATACGTATAGTCTCGCCGGTATTCGGATGGGTAAACTTCAGCGCTGCCGCATGCAGGAACAGACGCGACAGCCCCGTCCCCGCCAGTTGCTTATCAAATTCCCTGTCGCCATAGCGATCGTCAAACGCAATCGGATGACCCGCAAACTGGGTATGCACGCGAATCTGGTGGGTTCGGCCCGTCACCGGGCTACAGCGCACCAGGGTGGCAAACTCATAGCGCTCTTCCACTTTAAAGCGCGTCTCAGACGGTTTACCTTCCTGGCTGACGCGAACGATTCGCTCACCGCTTTGCAAAATATTTTTCAACAGCGGGGCCTGCACCACTTTCACGTGGGACTGCCACTGACCGCGCACCAGCGCCAGATAATCTTTCTGCATCCCTTTTTCGCGCAGCTGCTCGTGCAACGAGCGCAGGGCTGAACGTTTTTTGGCGACCAGCAGCACGCCAGAGGTGTCACGATCGAGACGGTGAACCAGTTCGAGGAAACGGGCTTCCGGGCGCAGCGCGCGCAGCCCTTCAATCACGCCGAAGCTGAGACCGCTGCCGCCGTGTACCGCCGTACCCGACGGTTTATTCAGCACCAGGATGTGGTCATCTTCATACAGGATCACATCACTCAGGGCGGCCACCTTCTGCAGCTTAGGCGACACGACCTCTTCTTCACGTTCGGCAACACGCACCGGCGGGATACGCACTTCGTCACCGGCTTCGAGCTTATACTCAGGCTTCACGCGTTTTTTGTTAACCCGCACCTCGCCCTTACGCAGGATGCGGTAAATCATGCTTTTTGGTACCCCTTTCAGCTGGGTGCGCAAAAAGTTATCGATACGTTGCCCCGCTTCATCATCGGCGATAGCAACCATTTTTACGGCTGGAGTCTCTGTTTTCATGGTTGGCGATTCTAAATATCGTCAGGCATTAGCGCCACTCATTTTTCTATGCTTATATTTACTTTTATCCGGCCTGCCCCGGTTTCGCGCAATCGATTTGGTGGTTATTAAACCAATCACCATCCTGAAGTGAAGAAACTGTGAGTAACCGGGTGATAATTGGTAAAAGTCATCTTGCTATAACCCGGCGAGCAGTGGAATAATGAAGCCGTTTTCCGCGTTAAATCCGGGTTTTGTAAGGATGTCGACGGAATGACCAATTTTGTCTGACCGATCATCCACGCAGCAATGGCGTAAGACGTATTGATCTTTCAGGCAGTTAGCGGGCTGCGGGTTGCAGTACTTCCCGGTATAAGGATTGTTCTCTGGAGAGTTCTACCCAGGCAATTCCCCTGATAATTGCGCTGTGTTTCCGTATGAAACACAGGCAACCGACACTCTGCGCCTCTTAAGCGAGCGACAACCGTGAGGTTGGCGACGTGAATAGACACGAGGCCATCGGTTCATACCCCGGAAAGCGTCACCTTGCCCGCAGCTTTGTCGTCAATGTAAGAATAACGAGTAAGTTACGATGAAAAGAATGTTAATCAACGCAACTCAGCAAGAAGAGTTGCGTGTCGCCCTTGTGGATGGGCAGCGCCTGTACGATCTGGATATCGAAAGTCCTGGACACGAACAGAAAAAAGCGAACATTTACAAAGGTAAAATCACCCGCATTGAACCAAGCCTTGAGGCTGCATTTGTCGATTACGGTGCTGAGCGTCATGGTTTCCTCCCTCTGAAAGAAATCGCCCGCGAATATTTCCCTGCTAACTACAACGCTCATGGCCGCCCGAATATCAAAGATGTTCTGCGTGAAGGTCAGGAAGTGATTGTTCAGATTGATAAAGAAGAGCGCGGCAACAAAGGTGCCGCACTGACAACCTTTATCAGCCTGGCGGGAAGTTATCTGGTACTGATGCCAAACAACCCGCGTGCGGGTGGTATCTCTCGCCGTATCGAAGGCGATGACCGTACCGAACTGAAAGAAGCGCTGGCCAGTCTTGAACTGCCGGATGGCATGGGTCTTATCGTGCGTACCGCCGGTGTGGGCAAATCTGCCGAAGCCCTGCAGTGGGACTTAAGCTTCCGTCTGAAGCACTGGGAAGCTATCCAGAAAGCAGCAGAAAGCCGCCCTGCTCCGTTCCTGATCCACCAGGAAAGTAACGTTATTGTACGTGCCTTCCGCGACTATCTGCGTCAGGATATCGGTGAAATTCTCATCGACAACCCGAAAGTGCTTGAGCTGGCTCGCCAGCACATCGCCGCACTGGGTCGTCCGGACTTCACCAGCAAAATCAAACTGTACACCGGCGAAATCCCGCTGTTCAGCCACTATCAGATTGAATCCCAGATTGAGTCCGCCTTCCAGCGTGAAGTCCGTCTGCCATCCGGCGGTTCTATCGTTATCGATACCACAGAAGCGCTGACCGCAATCGACATCAACTCCGCACGTGCGACGCGCGGCGGCGATATCGAAGAGACCGCCTTCAACACCAACCTTGAAGCCGCTGATGAAATCGCCCGCCAGCTCCGCCTGCGCGACCTGGGTGGTCTGATTGTTATCGACTTTATCGACATGACCCCTGTTCGTCACCAGCGTGCGGTTGAAAACCGTCTGCGCGAAGCGGTGCGCCAGGATCGTGCGCGTATCCAGATTAGCCATATTTCACGCTTTGGCCTGCTGGAGATGTCCCGTCAGCGCCTGAGCCCGTCTCTGGGCGAATCCAGCCATCACGTTTGCCCGCGCTGCTCCGGTACCGGGACCGTTCGTGATAACGAATCTCTGTCTCTCTCCATTCTGCGTCTGATTGAAGAAGAAGCGCTGAAAGAGAACACTAAAGAGGTTCACGCCATTGTTCCGGTGCCAATTGCCTCCTACCTGCTGAACGAAAAACGTGCCGCGGTGAGTGCCATTGAAGCGCGCCAGGGCGGTGTTCGCTGCATCATCGTGCCAAACGACCAGATGGAAACGCCGCACTATCACGTGCTGCGTGTCCGTAAAGGCGAAGAGACCAGCACGCTCAGCTACCTGCTGCCGAAGTTGCATGAAGAAGAGATGGCGCTGCCATCTGATGAAGAGCCAGCCGAGCGTAAACTGCCAGAACAGCCTGCGTTAGCGACCTTCATCATGCCGGAAGCTCCGCCAGAAAGTGCCCTGGGAAAACCAGCGGCTAAACCTGCGGCACAAAAATCGGCAGTGGCGGCAAAAGCCGAGCCAGCACAACCGGGTCTGCTGAGCCGTTTCTTTGGCGCGCTGAAGAAAATGTTCGCAGGTGAAGAAGTTCAGCCAGAGCAGCCGAAAGAAGAACCTAAAGCGGTTAAACCTGAGCGTCAACAGGACCGTCGTAAGCGTCAGAACAACCGCCGCGATCGTAATGACCGCAGCGACCGTAACGAGCGTCGTGACAACCGTTCAGACAACAATGAAGGCCGTGAGCAACGCGAAGACAACCGTCGCAATCGTCGCGAGAAACAACAGCAGAACGTTGAAGATCGTGAAATTCGCCAGCAGGCGGGCGATGAGTCCGAGAAGAGCAAACAGCGCGACGAGCAGCAGCCTCGCCGTGAGCGTAACCGTCGCCGTAACGACGAAAAACGCCAGGCGCAGCAGGACGTTAAAAACCTGAATCGCGAAGAGCCTGCTGAGCAGCAGGAGACCGAGCAGGAAGAACGTACTCAGGTTATGCCACGTCGTAAGCAGCGCCAGCTGTCTCAGAAAGTGCGCGTCGGTGCTGTTCAGGCAGAAGAAACCGCAGCTGTCGCAGCCGAAGTGACAGAAACCACAACGGGTACGCAGGTTGCGAAAGTTGACCTCCCGGCCGTCGTGGAAAATCAGGTAGAGCAGGATGAAAACGGTGAAAACCGTGACAACGCGGGTATGCCGCGTCGCTCGCGCCGTTCTCCGCGTCATCTGCGCGTGAGCGGTCAGCGTCGTCGTCGCTACCGTGACGAGCGTTACCCAACGCAGTCCCCAATGCCAATGACCGTGGCGTGCGCGTCACCTGAAATGGCATCCGGTAAAGTCTGGATCCGCTACCCTGTTGCTCGCCCGGAACAGGCTGTTGAAGAACAGGCAGTGACCGAAGAGGTGATTGCACCAGCACCAGCACCAGCAGCAGCGGCAGAAGAGGTTGTAACGGCAGCGGCAACCGTGGTTGAACCACAGGTTGTTGAAACTGAAGCACCTCACGCTGTGGACGTCGAAACCACCCATCCAGAAGTGATTGCCGCCCCGGTTGATGCCACGCCGCAGCTTATTGCCGAAGAAGATGCCGTGGTGGCTGAAGAAGTCGCTGAAGAGGCTGAACCTGTAGCCGCAGTGGAAGAAACTGCTGAAACTATCGTTGAAACCACGACCGAAGAGGTTGTGCAGGACGTTGAGATTCAGGTTGAACCTGTTGTTGAAGAAGCGAAAGCGCCGGAAGTGAAACCCGAGCCGGTGAAGGTTGCCGTCGCGCCTGCGCACGTTGCCACAGCACCGATGACTCGCGCCCCTGCGCCTGAGTATGTGCCTGAAGCACCGCGTCACAGCGACTGGGTTCGCCCGGAGTTCAACTTCGAAGGTAAAGGTGCTGCCGGTGGTCACAGTGCTACGCACAAGGCTACTGCACCAGCAACCCGTCCGCAGTCAGTTGAATAACGCACGCTAAGTGTGAAAGCCGACCTTCGGGTCGGCTTTTTTATGGCTGCGGTAGCGGCTTTCTCATTCCAGTGACCTCCGGCATGATCTGCCGCATCAACTCCAGAAAACGCCGCAAGCGCGCCGGATAGTAGCGGGACCAGGGGTAAACCAGATGCACCGGTAACGCCGCCGGCTGCCACTCGGGCAGTAAATGCACCAGCCGCCCTTCCCGAATATCGTCCTGCACTGTCCAGCTTGATACCACCGCCACGCCAAGCCCGGTGATAGCCGTATTGCGTGCGACATACAGACTGTCGGTACTGAGGCGGGGAGTAATCGCCACGCGCGCGGTGGCTGGCGAGGCATCGTGAAAAAGCTCCACATGGCGCTGGTAGAAAGAGCTGATGGCTATCCAGGGAAGCTGCTGCAAATCTTCCGGGGTGTTAACCGCCGGAAAACGGGCCAGCAATGCCGGAGAAGCCACCACCGAGCGCGGCACCTCAGCCAGCAGCACGGACACGGTCGCCGGGTCAACCTCCATGCCCACCCGAATCGCACAGTCAAGGTTGTCGCCGAGAAAGTCAGCCGACCGGTCGTTGAGCATCCACTCAATAGAAAGCTGCGGATAACGCTGCAGAAATTCGGTTAACGGTTTCAGGAGCTGATCCTGACCAAACGCGTGCGGGGCGCGTACCCGCAGGACGCCTACCGGTTCGTCTTCTGTCTGCCCTACCTCATCTTCCAGTGCCAGCCAGCTGTCAATCACCCGACGGGCGTGCTGATAGCAGCGCTCGCCGTCATCCGTCAGACGCGTCGTGTGGGTAGTGCGCAATATCAGGCGCACGCCGAGCATCGTCTCAAGCGACTGCAACCGTCGGCTCACCGTGGCCTGGGTGGTTGACAGCTGCCGTGCCGCCGCAGAGAGGGACCCGGCCTCAACAATACGAACAAACGTGCGCATTAACTCCACCCTGTCTATACGTTCAACTCTTTTCATCATCTTTTTTCCTATACGCTAAACGTATAAGCGTTTTACCACCGGGCCCGCTACCGCTGCAAGGCGTGCTGATAAAAAATAGCCACACACGATGAATGAGGAACATCTTATGAACACAACATCCGCCGCCCATGCCGTAAGCCGCTGGGTCATCTTAATGCTGGCGCTCGGCGCGGGCTTCAGTGTGGCATCCATCTATTATGCTCAGCCTCTGCTGCCGCTGATGGGCGCTGACCTGCACCTGAGTATCGAAGGAATGAGCATGGTCCCGACGCTTACCCAGGCGGGATATGCTCTGGGGATCCTGTTCCTGCTGCCGCTCGGCGACCGACACGACCGCAGAACACTGATCCTGATAAAAAGTGCAGCCCTGGCGCTATTTCTGCTTGGCTGTAGCCTGACCGGACAAATCCACTCCCTGCTGCTGGCAAGTCTGCTTATTGGCATGGCCGCCACCATGGCGCAGGATATCGTCCCTGCCGCGGCAATCCTTGCGCCGGAAGGCAAACAGGGGAAAACCGTCGGTACGGTGATGACCGGTCTGTTGCTGGGTATTCTGCTCTCCCGAACCGTCAGCGGCGTGGTAGGTGAGGCTTTTGGCTGGCGCGTCATGTACCAGCTGGCTGCCGCAAGCATTGCGTTTATCGGCGTTGTTATGTGGGCCGTACTCCCGCGGTTTGCCATCCACTCCACCCTGAGCTATCCGGCGCTGCTGCGTTCTATGGAACACCTGTGGCGTCGTTATCCGGCTCTGCGCCGCGCGGCGCTGGCTCAGGGTTTTCTGTCGATTGCCTTTAGCGCCTTCTGGTCCACGCTGGCAGTGATGCTGCTGGAACGTTATCACTTAGGAAGTGCGGTCGCGGGGGGATTTGGTATTGCAGGTGCTGCAGGTGCGTTAGCCGCCCCGCTGGCGGGAGGTCTGGCCGATAAGCTGGGTGCCGGAAAAGTCACGCAGCTCGGTGCGCTTCTCGTGACCGTCTCATTTGCCCTGATGTTCCTGATGCCCGCGCTGGGCCTTCATGGACAGCTCATCCTGATTGCCCTCTCCGCCGTCGGGTTCGATCTGGGTCTGCAGTCAAGCCTGGTGGCGCATCAGAATCTGGTGTATAGCCTTGAGCCGCAGGCCCGTGGACGCCTGAACGCCCTGCTCTTTACGGTAATCTTCATCGGCATGGCACTGGGCTCTGCGCTGGGCAGTAATATCTATACGCTGGCAGGATGGACTGGGGTGGTCGCGCTTGCGACGGTATGCGGCGTCATTGCGCTGGTCATCCGCCTGATTGAGAGCGCTCGCGTCAGCTCCGTGCAGGCAGACATACCCTAAAAAAAAATGCCCAATCCAGACGGATTGGGCAGTCAAAACATGCCCAGTTTCAAGACATGTTCTAAGAGGTATAGATGTTATTTGTTCAACTGGAACAGCGACATACCCTGCATATCGCTAAACGCTTTATAGGACGCCTGCAAGGCAGCCTGCTGCATAATGTAAGAAGAAATGGCACTGTTCCAGTCAACATCCACCAAATCGCTCATCTGCTGAGTCTGCCCCAGCGCACGGTCATCGCCCAGGTTATCGAGTTTTTCCAGTTCGTTCATCTTGGTACCCACATCCGCCACGACGGTAAGGACATTGTTCTGGGTATTGGTGATGCCGATCTGTGCATCAGAAATCGCTTTGTTCTGCACTTCCGCCGCCGCAGAGTCGTTATCAACAGGAACCTTGAGCGCGGAAATCGCCGAGTCGAGGATCTTGAACATATTCGTCTCGCCATAACCGCCGCCAGGCAGTTCTTTGGCGTTACTGGTAATACTTTCGAAGATCTGCTGACCAGTGTGGCTAATCACCATATTACGGGCGGTATCAACCTGCTGAGAGATGGCCTGAGTTCCCCCGTTGTAATCACCGGTAACGGAATCAAACGGTGGCGCTTCGGTCTTATAGCCAGCAAAAATATACCGACCATTACCATCCGCTGAGTTTGCCAGGTTCATCAGCTGATCGCGGATACCCTGCAAGTCACTCGCCAGTGACAGACGATCGTCATCACTTAACGTGCCATTTCCTGCGTTAACGAGTTTCTCTTTCGCACTGGTAATTGCCGCGTTAACCTGGCTCAACACGTTATCTTCCAGAGAGACTTTTTGCGTGGCGAACGTTCTCGCCAGGGCAAACTGGCTATTCTGGGATTGAGATTGTGACAGCACAACCGCCTGTGACGCCGCAATAGGATCGTCCGACGGACGGTTAACACGCTTGCCGGTGGACATTTGCTCACCGTAGCTCAGCCACTTGCTCTGGGAATCGGTGATTCCCCGCATGTTCTGGTCGTACATCATCTGGGTGCTAATACGCATTTTTCACCTCAGCCTTAGCGAATATTGATAATTGCATCAAAAAGCGTGCTGGCAGTTTGTAACACCTGCGCATTGGCAAGGTAATACTGCTGATAGCGCTGCAGGTTGCCATACTCTTCGTCGAGGTTTACCCCAGAGATGGACTGCTGCTGCTTAGTCAGTTGCGTCGCCACATTCGCTTTCGTTTCGCTGCTGGTTTTCAGCGCGGCGGTTGAGCTGCCAACCGTACTGACGAGGGAAGCATAGGCATCGTTGAAAGTCTTATTGCCGCCAACAACCTTACTGTTTTGCAGATCGAGCAGTTTTTGGCCATTGCGGTTGTCGCTCTCGCCGCCGTTGCTTGCGGATGCCATAGCCAGTTTGGACTCATCTTTGAACTTGAGCTCCATATTGACGATGACATCAGAAACAGGCTTGACGATGAAACTGTCTTTGGCGTTCGCACTACCGGTCACGTTGACGCTCAGGCCATCAAAGGAGAGATTGCCACTTGCGTCCGGGGCCATGGTGAAGCTGGTTTTATCCGAACGGGTGATAGTCCAGTCGGTGCCGTTAAACTGCAGCTTATAATCGGTGGCCTGCACTTTGGTGCTGTCTGCCACAGTGGCCGTCATTGCGGCCGTACCGGTATTGCGACTGTTGGTTACCACGGCTGGCGAACCAAAGTCGAACAGCTTGCCACCGGCATCGCCATTGGCATCAAACCCGGCTTCATGCTGCTTATTCATCGCGTCCGCAAAGGCCAGTGCCAGCTGATTGAGGTTGTTGCGCGCTTTATCCAGATCTTCTGAGCGGAACGTAAACAAGCCCCCCAGAGAACCGGTGGTGATCATTTTCTCGGGAATTTCGACGTTGCCGGACACCTCATCGCTGTAGGCGATAGTCGTCCGGGTCGGATCGGCGCTGGATTTCACCGCAGCTAACTGGTTTGCTTTGCTCCCCTGCACCAGGCTGTAACCGTTGCCAAAGGAGACGTTATAGGTGCCACCGTCCTGAACAGCCACTTCAACACCCACAATTTGGTTCAGCTCACTCACCAGTTGATCGCGCTGATCCAGCAGATCATTTGGCGATGAACCTGCCCCTACGCCGGTAAGACGTGAAATCTGATCGTTCAGATTCGCAATCTGTTTTGCGTAGTTGTTGATCTGCTCAACGCTTGAAGCGATGGCGGTATTAACCTGAGAATCCTGATCGCGAAGATACTGGTCGTTCGTTTTAAACTGATTGACCAGACCATCCGCTTTTCCCAGCACCGTCTGTCTTGCGGCCGGGTCCTCCGCGTTGCTCACCAGCGTTTGCAGGCTTTTAAAGAAATCCTGAAGCGTCGTCGAAAGTGAGTTGGTGGAATCAGAGAGCACATCGTCAATTTTTGACATCTGCTGATAGCGCGTCGTCAGACCGCTACTCTGCGTTTGCGCGGCGCGCAGTTGGTTGGTGATGAAAGCATCATATTCACGCTGCACACCAGACACATACACCCCGTTGCCCACCCAGCCACCGCCGGTCAGCGTGCTGTTAGACGCACCCAGCACGGTCGTCTGGCGGGTGTAACCTGCCACGTTATAGCTTGAAATGTTATTACTGACGGTATTGAGTGCCGCCTGAGCAGCACTGAGGCCACTCATGGCGCTGTTAATCAAACTGGACATGGAGGTTCCTTTTATTCGTTCAGACACGAGTCCTGATGAAAGTTATCGGCAGCCTCCACCGGGACTTGAGAAGTTTCAGAACAGATTTTCGATATCTGTGCTATAGGCTTTGCTGACTTTCTCGCCCATCGATTTAAGCTGCTGAATCATGCTGGTGAGCTTACGCGCATAGTTCGGATCGGTGGCATAGCCCGCATTTTGCAGGGCCTGCGCGCCCTGCTCAGGCGTAGCCGCCTGCGTAACGGCGGCATAACGCGGGTTGCGGCTCAACAGGCCTACATAATCGGACAACGCTTCCAGATAAGAGCTGTAAACGCGGAATTTTGCTTTGATCTTCACCGCCGCACCGTTTTCATATTCGGTGGTAGTGATCTCCGTTGTCGGCCCCTTCCAGCTGGCATTCGCCTTCACGCCAAAGATGTTGAAGCTCGGCTCGCCGTTTTCCTTACGGATCTGGCGCTGACCCCAGCCCGATTCCAGCGCGGCCTGCGCCAGAATCAGGTGATGTGGTACCCCACTCTGTTCACTGGCAAGACGGGCCGGCAGCGAAAGCTGTGCCAGGAAGTCCTTGCTGTCGCCGGAGAGCGGCTCATCGCTGCTCACCGTCGCCTTCGGTATCGCTTTACGCACCATTTGCGTCAGCGCCTGGTTCTGATAGCTGGTCACCGTTTGCAGGTCGAACTTCATCGGCACCTGCTGCGGCTCATCCTTCGGCTGGATCCCCTGCGCGGCTTCGGTCTGTTTGACTATCATGTCAGCCAGACCGAGCCCTTTACCGGCGGTCATCTGCTGCGCAATCTGTTGGTCATACATGCTGGTATACAGGCGCGTTGAATCACTGCTGAACATGCCGTCTTTAGGCAGGGTTTCACGCATGCTCTTCAGCATCATCTGTACAAACATCCCCTCCACCTGGCGGGCGACCGGGCGGATATTCGCCGCCGGGTCTTTGCCTGCCTGGGTTTTCAGTTCGTTAAGCGACTGGGCATCCCAGGCCGCGCTGGTCAACAGTTTGCTATCGGTCAGCATCAGATGATTTCCAGTTTGGCGCGCAGACAGCCCGCACTTTGCATGGATTGCAGAATAGACATCAGATCCATCGGCGTTGCCCCCAGGGCATTCAGGGCACGCACCACGCTGTTGAGGTTGGCACTGGAGCGTACGCTCTGCAGCGAGCCCCCGCTCTGACGCAAATCGATCTGAGTTTGCGGCGTTACCACCGTCTGCCCACCACCAAACGGGGTATCCGGCTGGCTGACGTTGGCGGAGCGGTTGACCGTTACCGAGAGGTTACCCTGCGCCACGGCGCAGCTGTCCAGCGACACTTCACGGTTCATCACCACCGAACCGGTACGGGAGTTGATGATCACTTTGGCATCCTGAACAGGGACATTCACTTCCATGTTCTGGATATCGGCCAGCATGCGCACCTGGTTGCTGCCGCCCGTTGAGGTGCGGATCTGCACGGTACGGGCGTCCAGCGCCGTCGCACTGCCATAGCCGCGGCTGCGGTTGATGGTGTCGGCGATCTGCTGCGCCATGGTGAAATCTTCGTTGTTCAGCTGCAGGTTGATGGTATTCCCCGCGCCGAACTGGGTCGGCAGTTCACGCTCAATGATTGCACCGTTAGTGATACGCCCGCCGTTCAGCTGGTTGACCTGCACGCTGCTGCCGCCTGCAGAGGCCCCCGCGCCGCCCACCAGAATGTTACCCTGCGCCAGGGCATAAACCTGGCTATCCACCCCTTTCAGCGGAGTCATCAGCAGCGTACCGCCGCGCAGGCTTTTGGCGTTACCCATGGAGGAAACCACCACATCGATGGTCTGCCCCTGACGCGCAAACGCCGGGTAGGAAGCGGTTACCATTACCGCCGCCACGTTTTTCAACTGCATGTTGGTGCCCGCCGGTACGGTGATACCGAGCTGGGACAGCATGTTGTTCAAGCTCTGGGTGGTGAATGGCGTCTGGGTGGTCTGGTCACCCGTGCCATCCAGGCCAACCACCAGACCATAGCCAATGAGGGAGTTTTCACGCACGCCCTGAACGCTGGTGAGATCGCGAATGCGGTCAGCCTGGGCAAATGTTGCCACCAGCATCAGCGCCACGGCGAAGATCGATTTAAACATGGGTCACCTCGCTTACATCGGCGATAAATTAAGGAAGAAGCGCTGCAGCCAGCCCATATTTTGCGCTTCGTTGATATAGCCGTTACCGACGTACTCAATGCGCGCATCCGCCACCTGGGTGGACGGAACGGTGTTGGTGCCGCTGATGGTGCGAGGGTTAACCACACCGGAGAAGCGAATGAATTCAGTGCCCTGGTTAATGGCGATCTGTTTTTCACCCACCACATGTAAATTGCCGTTAACCAGCACCTGGTCAACCGTTACCGTCAGCGTGCCGCTGAAGGTATTGCTGGCGTTCGCGCCACCTTTACCGTTAAAGGTATTGCCGCCAGACGCCTCAACATCCGCACGTGCATTGCCGAAGAGTCCCTGCAGATAGCGCGGTACGGTATCGAAGCCAAAATTGGTTTTGCCATCGCGGCTGGCATTCGCCGACGAGCTCTTGCTCGCGCTGACGTTCTCCTGCAGCACAATGGTCAGGGTATCGCCGACGTTACGCGGGCGACGGTCTTCAAACAGCGGCTGATAACCATAGTTGATCGGCTGCGCGGTCTGGAAAATGGAGCCGTTCACCACTGGCGCAGGGCCAGGAACGGGTTGGGCGGTCGTCGCACCCTGGACCAATGGTTTAGACGGGATCCAGGCACATCCGCTAAGGGTGACGGCCAGAACAGTCAGAATCGGATAACGAAACGCCGCGTTTTTTTGCATTGCCTTCATCTTCGAAAACAGGGAGCCGGTGCGGCGTTCACCGCACCGGGCTGCACCTTAGAGTTGCGTCAGTTTCTGCAGCATCTGGTCGGTCGTCGACACTGCTTTACTGTTAATTTCATACGCGCGCTGGACCTGGATCATATTCACCAGCTCTTCCGCCACGTTCACGTTCGAGGTTTCCACATAACCCTGATACAGCAGCCCTGCCCCGTTCAGGCCCGGGGTGCTCTCATTCGGCGTACCGGAGGATTGCGTTTCGGTGTAGAGGTTCTCGCCAATGCTTTCCAGACCGGTATCGTTCATGAAGGTGGTCAGGTTGAGCTGCCCCACCTGAACAGGCGCGGCCTGTCCCTGCTGGGTGACGCTCACCACGCCGTCACGCCCGATGGTGATGCTCAGGGCATTCGCCGGGATCGTGATAGCAGGCTGAACCTGGAAACCACCGGCCGTGACCAGCTGGCCGTTCTGATCGACCTGGAACGAGCCGTCACGGGTATAGGCAGAGGTCCCGTCAGGCAACTGCACCTGGAAGAAACCCTGGCCTTTAATGGCGACGTCTTTGCTGTTGTTGGTCTGAGACAGGTTGCCCTGGCTGTGCAGACGCTCGGTGGCGACCGGACGAACACCGGTACCGATCTGCAAACCTGACGGCAGCGTGGTTTGCTCAGAGGACTGTGCACCCGGCTGACGAATGGTTTGGTAAAGCAAATCTTCGAAAACGGCACGCTGACGCTTGAAACCATTGGTGCTGACGTTTGCCAGGTTGTTGGCAATCACATCCATATTGGTTTGCTGCGCGTCCAGGCCAGTTTTCGCGATCCATAAAGAACTGATCATAAGGAGTCCTGTTAACTCATAGCCAGAAGTTGGTTAGCTTTGCCCGCGTTTTCATCAACGCTGCTGATAATCTTCATCTGCATTTCAAAACGACGGGCGCTGGCGATCATGTCGGTCATGGCTTCGACCGGCTTGACGTTGCTGCCTTCCAGAACACCGGACATCACGCGAATGGTCGGGTCGGCCTGAAGCGTGGCGCCACGGGTGGCCTGAGCCGCCTGGGTCAGACGGAACATACCGTCATCACCACGCTGCACCTCTTTGCCATCCGCTTTGACCAGCTTCAGACGCCCGACGGGCGCAACGGTATTGGCCGGGTCGCCGGGGTTCAAGGCAGAGATGGTACCGTCTGCGGCGATGGTCAGCTCTGAGCCTTCCGGCACCGTCAACGGACCCGCTTCACCCATTACCGGGTGCCCCTGAATCGTCAACTGGCCTGTGGCACTGACCTGGATATTACCGTTGCGGGTATAGCCTTCGCCGCCGTCTGCCGTTTGCACGGCCAGCCAGCCGTCCTGCTGCAGAGCAACGTCCAGCGGACGGGCGGTGTAATCCATCTGCCCTGGCGTCATGTCTGCACCCGGCGTGGAGGCGGTCACCAGCGTACGCGTCGGCAGGGACAACCCTTCTACCGGCACCGCACGCAGCGCATTGAGCTGTGCGCGGAACCCCGGCGTAGAGGCGTTCGCCAGGTTGCTGGCGGTAACGGCCTGCTGATTGAGCGTCTGACTTGCCGCGCCCATCGCGGTATATATTGCGTGATCCATTGCGCTTTCCTGTTAGCCGCTTAACGCAGGTTAACCAGCGTGTTGAGGATCTGATCCTGGGTCTTGATGGTCTGCGCGTTCGACTGATAGTTACGTTGCGCGACAATCATGTTCACCAGCTCTTTACTTAGGTCGACGTTAGAGGCTTCCAGCGCACCGTTGGTCAGCGTACCGAAGTTACCGGAACCCGCGGTACCCAGCAGCGCGACGCCGGAGGACTGCGTGGCAGACCAGACGTTGTCACCTTCAGACTTCAGACCTTCGTTGTTGGCGAAGTTTGCCAGCACGATCTGGCCCAGAACCTGGGTCTGTTCGTTGGAGTAGTTACCGACCACGGTGCCGTCGTCGTTGATCTGGTAGCTCACCAGGTCGCCCGGTTTAAAACCATTCTGGCTGGTTCCAACGATGTTGTTCGCACCGGTGTTCTGCTGCATGGAGTTCGCAAAACTCATGGCGAAGGTCGCAGGCGTGGCACCAGGAATGGTCGCAGTAGTCAGGTTGATGTTGCCACCGCCGATCAGCGTACCGTTGTTGTTGAAGGTCAGCGTCGTGGCGAGAGAGGCCGTGCTGCCTGCCACGCTACCGTCCTGGGCATACACTTTCCAGGAGTTAGCCGGGGTCGCATCTTTGACGTAAAACAGGTTCATGTTGTGCGCATTACCCTGGCTGTCAAAGACGGTGACCGTACCTTTTTTGTTGTAAGTATCCGGGTTGGCCGGATCAAAGGCGGTGGTCGGTGCGGTATCGGTGGAGTTGAGGTTAATCTGCTGGGAAGCCGTGGTGGTGGCCTTCGCGGCCATCAGCGTGGTCGGGATATTAATAGGCTGTGGGTTCGCACCGGTCTGAACCGTTGATGGCGTCCCGGCAACCGGATAACCGGTTAATTGCATCCCCTGCATGTTCACCAGGTTACGGTTTTCGTCCAGCTTGAGCTGGCCGTTACGGCTGTAGAACACCGAGCCGTTAGCATCGACCATACGGAAGAAACCGTTCTGGCTGATGGCAACGTCCAGGCCACGACCGGTATTGGTGGTGGTGCCGTCGGTAAAGTCCTGGGTAATGCCTGCAACTTTTACGCCCAGACCCACTTTGGAACCGGCAAACATATCTGCAAATGAAGCAGAACCGGATTTAAAACCATAGGTCGCGGAGTTGGCGATGTTGTTGCCAATGACGTCCAGGTTGGTGGCCGCAGCATTCAGGCCGCTGACCGCTTGAGAAAAGGCCATGACTTACTCCTGATAAGTGTTAAGGCTTAGATAATCTGCCGAACTTCGTCGAGTGTGGTGGTACCAGAAGTACCCAAATCCAGTTTGTTGCCATCGCTACCTTTAATGACGCCCTGGACCAGCGCAAATTGCAGCGGCTGAGCCACCAACTGGGTAGAGCCATTGCTGGCACTGATTGCCACTTTGTAAGAACCGTTTGGCGCTTTGGTGCCGTCGGCCAGGCTGCCATCCCAGGTAAAGGTATGAACGCCCGCCTTCAGTTCGCCGATATCAATCGTGCGAACCACGGCGCCGGTAGCGTCGGTGATCGTCGCGGTGACTTTGTCGGCCGCCTGCTGCAGCTCAACGCCAAACGGCGTGGTGGTGGTGGTCGTATTGCCTTCGGTGGTGCTGGTGCCCGCCAGGATCGTGGTGCCCGGGATCATCACCCCGTGACCAATCAGGCTCGCAGCCTGCAGGGACTGGCTGTTATCAATTTGCCCGGAAACAGAGCCGAGGGTGGTATTGAGTTTCTCAATGCCGCTGACGGTACTGATCTGCGCAAGCTGCGTGGTCAGTTCGTTGTTCTGCATGGGGTTGGTGGGATCCTGGTTCTTCAGCTGTGCCACCAGCAGCGTCAGAAAGCTGCTTTGCAGATCGGAGGCGTTACTTCCCGTCAGGGAGCTGGAACCCGTCGAACTTTTGGCGCCACTGACACCCGAGTTCGTTGGATCATTCACATTAACGGCGATGGACATGCATGTCTCCTTTACTGGCCGAGAGTGAGGGTTTTGAGCATCATGCTCTTCACGGTATTAAGCACTTCGACGTTTGCCTGGTAGCTACGTGAGGCGGACATGGAGTTCACCATCTCCCCCACCACATCCACGTTTGGCATTTTCACGTAGCCGTTCGCATCCGCCAGCGGGTTGCCGGGCTCATACACCAGCTTGTCCGGTGCCTGGCTTTCCACCACGTCAGAGACTTTCACCCCGCCCGTCGCCGCGCCTGGTGCAGCATCCACCTGGAACACCACCTGCTTTGCACGATAAGGCTGTCCATCAGGTCCGGTCACGCTGTCGGCGTTCGCCAGGTTACTGGCAGCCACGTTCAGGCGCTTGGACTGCGCGGTTAACGCCGAGCCGGCGATATCGAAAATATTCAGCAAGGCCATTTATCCGTTGCCCCCCTGCAGGACGTTCATCATGCCTTTGATCTGTCCGCCGAGTACGGTCAGGCCCATCTGGTATTTCAGGCTGTTATCGGCAAACTGCGTACGCTCCCGGTCCATATCCACGGTGTTACCGTCGAGTGAAGGCTGGTCGGGAATGCGATAAAGTAAATCGGTCCTGGGCGCCGTCATCGCCTGAGCAGGAATATGGCGTGAGGAGGTCAGAGCGAGCGCGACACCGCTCCCTTCTGCACGTCCACGCTCCATCACTTTTTTAAGCTCACTGGAAAAATCAATATCGCGCGCCTGATACCCTGGCGTATCGGCGTTGGCAATATTGGCGGCTAAAATCTCCTGCCGCTGGGCGCGTAAATTGAGCGCTTCCTGCTGAAAACGTAACGCGGCGTCGAGTTTATCGAGCATGTCTCCTCCGCTGATGGCAAAATTTCAGTTCACAGCTTAAATCTCACCCCGTCACCCCTATCGACGGAATAAGCGCAAAATGCGTCGCTATTTATTCCGTTGATGCAAAACCACTCCAGGTAGAATCCTCTCAATTCGGGTAACGGTGGAATGTGCGATGCAAACGTTAAAACGCGGCCTGGTGGCTACGGCCCTGCTTTTCAGCCCCCTGGTACAGGCTGAAGTACAGGATCAACTGACGGCTTTCTTTGCTCAGCAACTGGCGGGCTTTAGCGATGAAGTCAACGTCACCGTGCGCACGCCACCTAATCTCTATCCCTCCTGTGAGCAGCCGTCGTTCAGCGTAACGGGCACCACAAAACTGTGGGGGAACGTGAACGTGCTGGCGCGCTGTCCGGGTGAAAAACGCTATTTACAGGTTGCGGTACAGGCGACGGGCAATTATGTTGTGGCCGCCGTTCCCATTGCTCGCGGCAGCATGTTGCACGCCAGCAGTGTGACTCTGAAACGCGGTCGTCTGGATCAGCTTCCGCCGCGCACCATGCTTGACATTAACCAGGCACAGGATGCCGTCAGCCTGCGTGATGTCGCGCCAGGCCAGCCGATACAGCTCTCCATGCTGCGTCAGGCATGGCGGGTTAAAGCGGGTCAGCAGGTGATGGTGGTGGCCAACGGCGATGGTTTTCAGATAAACAGTGAAGGGAAGGCATTAAACAATGCCGCGGTGGCGCAAAATGCCCGCGTCAGGATGTCCTCAGGCCAGGTGGTTAGCGGAACCGTCGATTCTGATGGGAATATTCTGATTAACCTATAATCTTTTTAAAGAAATCGCTGCGACTGCCGATAAATAATCAACTAATGATGATGTCAGGCGCCAACGCCGCGAACCCTCGATGAGGACAACACTATGAGCATTGATCGTACATCAGCCCTGAAGCCGGTAAGCGCTGTACAGCCTCGCGAAACGAATGACGCCACGCCGCAGAAAACGCGTGTGGAAAAACCGTCAACGTACAACAGCACCAGCGTCACCCTGAGCGATGCTCAGGCAAAACTGATGCAGCCAGGCAGCAGCGATATCAATATGGAACGCGTGGAAGCGCTGAAAACGGCTATTCGTAATGGTGAGCTGAAGATGGATACCAGCAAAATTGCTGACGCCCTGATTCAGGAAGCACAGAGTTTCTTACAGAGTAACTAACCGTATGAGTCGACTGTCAGAAATACTGGATCAAATGACGGTTGTCCTGAACGACCTGAAAACGGTCATGGACGCGGAGCAACAGCACCTCTCTTCCGGTCAGATCAACGGCAGCGCGTTGCAGCGTATTACGGAAGATAAAAGTTCGCTTCTGGCGACGCTGGATTATCTGGAACAACAGCGTCGCGCTGAGCAAGATCCTAAGCGCAGTGCGAATGACGATATTGTAGAACGCTGGCAGACCATTACAGAAAAAACCCAGCATCTGCGCCATCTCAATCAGCACAACGGCTGGCTGCTGGAAGGCCAGATTGAGCGTAATCAGCAAGCGCTTGAGGTGTTAAAGCCGCATAAAGAGCCCGGGCTGTACGGTGCGGATGGTCAAACATCAACGGCACGTGTCACGGGCGGGAAAAAGATTTCGATTTGAAGCCCAGGCGACAAATCAGGCAGCGGGGAGCACCCTAAGGTGAACTCCCCTTTTGGCGTTTATGCGGTACGGCGGGCAAACTCTTTCACTTTGAAGCCCAGCACCGCGAGCGTCGCAAAGTAGGCCACAACCCCAACACCCACAACGGCCATCAGCCGCATCAGACGGTAAAGCATGGTGCCCTGCGACCATTCCGGCATGACATGCAGCATGCCAAGCAACGCCGCTGCCATAACCAGCACCGCAACGATCAGACGCACAAAGAAGCTTTTCCAGCCCGGTTGCGGCGTGAAGATATCCTGCTTACGCAACTGCCAGTACAACAGCCCGGCGTTGAGACAGGCCGCAAGACCAATAGACAAGGCCAGACCGGCGTGCTTCAGCGGGCCAATAAAGGCCAGGTTCATCAGCTGAGTCATAATCAGCGTCACAATGGCAATTTTCACCGGCGTTTTGATGTCCTGGCGCGAGTAGAACCCTGGTGCCAGCACTTTAACGACGATCAGCCCCATCAGCCCCACCGAGTAGGCAATCAGCGCCTGCTGCGTCATCGACGCGTCAAAAGCGGTGAATTTGCCGTACTGGAACAGGGAAACGGTCAGCGGCTGCGCGAGGATCCCCAGCGCTACCGCACTCGGCAGCGCCAGCAGGAAGCAGAGACGCAGCCCCCAGTCCATCAGACGGCAATATTCGTCATGGTTTCCGCTGGCAAAACTTTTCGACAGCGACGGCAGGAGAATAGTCCCCAGCGCCACCCCCAACACCCCGGAGGGAAACTCCATCAAACGGTCCGCGTAGTACATCCACGAAACGGAACCGGATTTGAGGAAAGAGGCGAAGATAGTGTTGATGATAAGCGAGATCTGGCTAACCGAAACCCCGAGAATGGCAGGCCCCATCTGCTTAATCACGCGCATCGCACCGGCGTCACGGAAATTAATTCGCGGCAGAACCAGCATGCCGATTTTCTTCAGATGCGGCAGCTGATACGCCAGTTGCAACACGCCGCCCGCCGTCACCGCCCAGGCCAGCGCCAGCACCGGCGGGTTGAAATGGGGTGCGGCGAACAGCGCAAAGCCAATCATGCTGATGTTAAGGAAGGTTGGCGCAAAGGCCGGAACGGAAAAACGGTTCCAGGTATTGAGGATTGCCCCCACCAGCGAGGCCAGAGAGATCAGCAGGATATAAGGAAAGGTAATACGCAGCAGTTGAGTGGTCAGGGCAAATTTATCTGTCGAGTCCGCAAAGCCGGGTGCCGTCACCATAATCACCCAGGGCGCAGCCAGCATCCCGAGCACCGTTACGATCGCCAGGGCCAGCGTCAGGAGGCCTGAAACGTAAGCGACAAACACGCGCGTGGCGTCTTCACCCTGCTTGCTTTTATATTCCGCCAGGATAGGAACGAATGCCTGGGAAAATGCCCCCTCGGCAAAAATGCGACGCAATAAATTCGGCAATTTGAACGCGACGAAAAAGGCGTCCGTTGCCATCCCTGCACCAAATACTCTTGCCACAATCGCATCGCGCGCAAAACCCAGCACGCGGGAAAACATGGTCATCGAGCTGACTGCCGCCAGCGATTTTAATAAGTTCATTAATGAGAATTCCCACAACCCTACGGATTTCCAGGACGGGTAAGCGAAAGCGCCACCCATTGAAACCAACAAACGGCGCTTAGTCTACCCGGATTTAAGGGAATTACTATCGGCAGATGTTACAGAGAATTATTCGCTCATGGCCTCTCGCCAGAGCCGCTCAACAATGCGTTGTGCCATGATGGCCTGCTCACCGGACGTTTCCGGAACCGTCTGATTTTGCACACAGGTGATAAAGTGGCGGGCGCATCCGTCAAAGCCGCGCTGCTCAAGGGTGCTTTGCCAGCCAGGCGCCGGTAGCGTGACCACGCCGCTGCCTTTCTCTTCGCGCCATTCGCGCATGTCGGTAATGTCATACAGGGCACCATCCGTAACCGCCTGCACAGACTCCCGCTGACTGCCGGCCCGGCGATGCATGCTGGTGGTGACCTGCAGATGCTCAAGAGCAAAATGGTGCTCAGCGTAAACCATCTGGCCCTGATCGTTGGTCAACAGGGTACCGCTTTTAAGCTGGGCTTGCCCGTTGGTTAGCCAGAGCGCCGTATCTACCACGTGCAGGTAATCATCCAGAAGGGTAAAGCGCAGATCGTTCGGTCCGACGCTGTCGGTACGATGCTTGTCCATTCGCAGGGACGCGAGCCCACCAGACCGGGCCTTCAACTGCTGGTAAAGCGGCGCAAAACGGCGGTTGAAACCCACCATCAGCGTCAGTTTTTTGCGTGCAGCGAGTTCAATCAGCCGTTCGGCATCCTGAATGTTTTCCGCCAGGGGTTTATCCACACAAACGTGGACCCCGGCATTCAGTAATTCGCTGACCACCTGATAATGGGTGGCGGTAGAGGTGTGCACAAAGACCACATCGCAGTCGCGCGCCAGATCCTGAAGCGATGCCGCATACGGCATGCGCCAGGTTTCGCAGATCCGCTCGGCCTTCTCGCGGGTAGGTGACCACGCCCCTTGCAGCGTCCAGTCCGTCGCGGCCCCCAGAACAGGCAGCCAGGCCTTTTGCGCAATACCGCCCAGCCCTACCACGCCAACGCGTAATTTTTTCACCGTCAGTCTCCTAAATATGCCAGCAATGCATCCAGGCGTTGTTTCAGCCCGGCCACCTCTTCCTCCAGCGCCTCTACGCGTGCTGCGAGGCTGTCATGCGCGGCGGGGGCAGCCGAATCTGCTAACACCGTTGACGTATCAACCTCACCGCTAAACAGGTGCATATAGCGGCTTTCACGTTTCCCCGGCTCACGCGCCAGACGTACCACGTAAGGGCCATCCTCGCGGGTGGCAAGCCCATCCAGGGTCTGCTCAACCTCCTGCATATCGGCGAACTCATGCATGCGAGAGGCCCGGGTGCGCAGTTCACCTGGTGTTTGCGCGCCGCGCAGTAACAGCGTGGTGATCACCGCCACCTCGGCGGCACTCAGCTTCAGATCGCCGAACTCAGAATTGCAAAACCGCTGCTCGTACTTGGTCACGCGGTTACCGAAACCGCTGACCGTGCGCAGGTAATGGCGTTTAACCAGTTCATCGAGAATATCCTGCACCTCATGTTCGCCGAGATTCATCACCGGCTCACGGTTGGTTTTCTGGTTACACGCCATCGTCACGGCATTGACGGAGAGCGGATACTGTTCCGGCGTGGTGACCTGTTTTTCCAGCAGGCAGCCAATCACACGCGCTTCTGTTGCGCTTAACTGATATTTCATCTCTTCTCCTTAGCGGCCTGCCGTCCAGTCCCGGGTGGTTAATGCTGTCAGTACGTGGTCGCGCCACTCTCCGTCTATCAGCAGATAATCTTTAGCATACCCCTCTTTCTCAAACCCCAACCGCGCGAGCAAATTACCGCTGCGCTGATTGTGTGGCATGTAGTTCGCCATAATGCGATGGATATGTTGCGTGCGCTGCATATAACGGATCGCCACCGTTAGCGCTTCATACATCAGCCCCTGCCCTTGCCATTTCTGGCCGATGGAGTAGCCGAGGTAGCAGGCGTGAAACGATCCGCGCACCACGTTGGAAAAGTTGGCAATGCCGATGATCTCTTTTTCCTCCGGATCCAGCAGCGCGAAATAGAACGCGCTTCCCTGCTTGTGGAATTCTGCAATCATGCTGAGGCGCGCCTGCCAGCCGGAAGGGTAGCAATGGCTCTCATCCCGAACGGGTTCCCAGGGTTTTAAAAACTGGCGATTCTCGGCGTAATAATCCGCCAGACGCCAGGCATCACGCTCGTGCACCAGACGAACAACCAGCCTGTCCGTTGTCAGACGCACTTTTGGCACATTACTGCGATAGCCAAACATCAATACCACTCCTTCCCGTCACTTCTGCTTACCCATTAGCTTTACTATACCTGCGCCTGTGCCGTCTGTGAAAACAGTGACATACCATTTTGACCTCTTTTCACATTTTTCGATGAGAACTCTCTATCAAAGCGCTCTTTTGATAAAAAAATATTGTCACGCGCGGGGGTGGGAAAAAACGTGGCGACACCGCAGAATGTTAGCGTGCTCACCATCCTGTTTTCCCTGGAGGGAAAATGTCCCGCGTATCACAGGCCAGGAGCCTGGGTAAATATTTCCTGCTAGTCGATAACATGCTGGTCGTGCTCGGCTTTTTTGTTGTGTTTCCCCTCATCTCGATCCGCTTTGTCGATCAAATGGGCTGGGCGGCACTGATGGTCGGTATCGCGCTCGGGTTACGCCAGTTTGTCCAGCAGGGTCTGGGCGTGTTTGGTGGCGCCATCGCTGACCGCTTTGGTGCCAAACCGATGATCGTGACGGGCATGCTGCTACGCGCGGCAGGCTTCGCCACCATGGCAATTGCCCAGGAGCCGTGGCTGCTGTGGTTTTCCTGCTTCCTCTCCGGTATCGGCGGCACCTTGTTTGACCCGCCGCGCACCGCGCTGGTGGTTAAACTCATTCGTCCGCAGCACCGGGGACGCTTCTTCTCAATTTTGATGATGCAGGACAGCGCCGGGGCGGTGATTGGCGCCCTGCTGGGAAGCTGGCTGTTGCAGTACGACTTTCGTCTGGTCTGCGCGGCGGGTGCGCTGCTCTTTATTCTGTGTGCGCTCTTTAATGCCCTGTTTCTGCCGGCATGGAAACTGTCAACGGTCAAAGCCCCGGTACGCGAAGGTCTTGGCCGCGTGCTGCGAGACAAACGCTTTGTTACGTACGTGCTGACCCTGACGGGGTATTACATGCTGGCCGTTCAGGTCATGCTGATGCTGCCGATCATGGTAAACGACATTGCGGGCACCCCGGCCGCCGTAAAATGGATGTACGCCATAGAAGCCTGCCTCTCTCTGACCCTGCTCTACCCGATCGCCCGCTGGAGCGAACGGCGTTTTCGCCTGGAGCATCGCCTGATGGCCGGGCTGTTATTGATGACGCTCAGCATGATGCCCATCGGGCTGGTGAACTCGCTCCAGCAACTGTTTACGCTGATTTGCACCTTCTATATCGGCTCCATTATTGCCGAACCGGCTCGTGAAACGCTGAGCGCCTCGCTTGCCGACGCGCGCGCTCGCGGCAGCTATATGGGGTTCAGCCGCCTGGGGCTGGCCTTTGGCGGTGCATTGGGTTACGCCGGCGGCGGCTGGCTGTTCGATGCCGGAAAAGCCCTAAGCCAGCCGGAACTGCCCTGGGTCATGCTCGGCGTGGTCGGCTTTATGACGCTCCTTGCGCTGTGGTGGCAATTCAGCCAGAAGCGCAGCGCGAGCGGCATGCTCGAACCTGGGGCATAATATTCCCTGCGGCGGGGCCTCTCCCGCCGCCATTATCAGTTTTTTCTGCTGGTTTCCGCTATTTCACCCTGACATACTGGCGTAACAGGACAGTAGCGCCGATTTTTCGTTGAGGAACACTATGAAAAAAATTGTCATTGCCGCCGCATTCATTGTCAGCGGCCTGCTGGTAGGTTGTAACCAGCTTACGCAATACACCGTCAGTGAGCAGGAAATTAATCAGGCGCTGGAAAAACATAATAACTTTTCAAAAGACATTGGTGTGCCGGGGCTTGCCGATGCGCATATCGTCCTCAGCAATCTCACCAGCCAGATTGGGCGCGAAGAGCCGAATAAAGTCACTCTCGCCGGGGATGCCAATCTCGATATGACCTCTCTCTTCGGTAACCAGAAAGCCAACATTAAGCTGAAGCTCAAAGCGCTGCCGGTCTTTAACAAAGAGAAAGGGGCCATTTTCCTGCAGGAGATGGAAGTGGTAGACGCGGACGTCACGCCGGACAAGATGAAACCGGTGATGCAGACCCTGATGCCTTACCTGAACCAGTCCCTGCGCAACTACTTTAACCAGCAGCCGGCCTATGTCTTAAGTGAAGACAAGAGCAAGGGTGAGGCACTGGCGAAAAAATATGCCAAAGGCATCGAGGTGAAACCGGGAGAGATCGTTATTCCATTCACCGATTAACCTGAAGGGGCGCAAAAGCGCCCTTTTTTTTACGGAAAAGTGTGCAAACGAAATCGTTTCCGCTTATGATTTGTGTCCGGCAAAAACAGCCATCCTAATGACTGATTCCTGACAAGCCGGAGCTTCCATGACTGCACAACCCCAGGTTCTTAAAATCCGCCGCCCTGACGACTGGCATATCCATCTGCGTGATGGCGATATGTTGAAAACGGTCGTGCCGTATACCAGCGAAATTTATGGCCGCGCGATTGTCATGCCTAACCTGGTTCCACCAGTCACCACCGTTGATGCCGCTATGGCTTATCGCCAGCGAATTCTTGATGCCGTGCCGGCAGGACATGATTTCACTCCGCTGATGACCTGCTATCTGACCGACACCCTCGATCCGAATGAAGTGGAACGCGGCTTTAACGAAGGCGTGTTCACCGCGGCGAAACTCTACCCGGCTAACGCTACCACCAACTCCAGCCACGGTGTCACCAGTATTGACGCCATCATGCCGGTTCTGGAGCGCATGCAAAAACTGGGCATGCCGCTGCTGGTACACGGTGAAGTGACCCACGCCGACATTGATATCTTCGACCGTGAAGCCCGCTTTATCGAAACCGTAATGGAGCCGCTACGCCAGCGTCTTCCTGCGCTTAAAGTGGTGTTTGAACACATCACCACCAAAGATGCCGCAGAGTATGTCCGCGATGGCAATGAACTGATTGCCGCCACCATCACGCCGCAGCATCTGATGTTTAACCGCAACCATATGCTGGTTGGCGGCGTTCGTCCGCATCTCTATTGCCTGCCCATTCTGAAGCGTAACGTTCATCAGCAGGCGCTGCGTGAACTCGTTGCCAGCGGTTTCTCCCGCGCCTTCCTCGGCACGGACTCCGCGCCTCATGCACGCCACCGCAAAGAGGCCAGCTGCGGTTGCGCAGGCTGCTTTAATGCCCCTACCGCACTCGCCAGCTACGCCACCGTGTTTGAAGAGATGAATGCCCTGCAACATTTCGAAGCGTTCTGCTCGCTCAATGGACCACGCTTCTACGGGCTGCCGGTCAACGAAACGTTCATTGAACTGGAGCGTAAAGAGAGCCGCGTGGACGAGGCCATTCCGCTGACGGATGACACGCTCATCCCATTCCTTGCCGGTGAAACCGTCAACTGGACGGTAAAACGCTAAAAAAACAGTGCCCCTTGTTGTCAAACCTATAATATACCTGTATAAATAAACAGTATATTACACAGGGGGCATTTATGCGTATTGAAGTCACCATAGCCAAAACAACCGTTCTGCCTGCTGGCGCGCTTGATGCGCTGGCCGGTGAATTATCCCGCCGTATTAACAGTACTTTCCCTGACAACGCTGGTGCCGTAACGGTTCGTTATGCGGCGGCAAACAACCTCTCCGTCATTGGCGGCGCGAAAGAAGATAAAGACCGTATCAGCGAAATCCTGCAGGAAACCTGGGAAAGCGCCGACGACTGGTTCATCACAGATTAATCTTGCTCCCTCATTGTTCTTTTTTGCCGGGTCGCCCCGGCTTTTTTTCGTCTGAAATCCGGTTCGTTCAAATTAATTCGGCAACAAATTTAAAAATCGTGAACAAGGTGGTGTTTTATTGTTCGAACAATCCTAAAAAGCAGAAAAATGTGTTGCCAGCTGTTTATTTTTCCCTTGCGAACCCTTATTACTTGTATACTGAAGATGCTTTCAGAAAAACATGCATTGAACCTCGGAGCCGTTGTCTTCTAACACGCATTAAGGGGGTTATAATGGAAAAGAATAGCGAAGTCATCCAGACCCATCCGCTTGTTGGCTGGGATATCAGTACCGTAGATAGCTACGATGCGCTGATGCTGCGTTTGCACTACCAGACCCCGAATCAACTCAACCGTGAAGAAGCGGAAGTTGGACAGACGCTGTGGCTTACAACAGACGTCGCCCGTCAGTTTATTTCTATTTTAGAGGCAGGTATTGCCAAAATAGAATCTGGCGACTATCAGGAAAATGAGTATAAACGGCACTAGGTTTATACCTATTCTTCGCTCAACAGGCACCCTCCGGGTGCCTTATTTATTTCTCCCTTGTGTCAGCCCGCATAGTTAATTACTCTGCTAACAAAGCGTGAGTTCGAGAGATGGATATGAGATACGACTTAATCATTATTGGTAGCGGATCCGTGGGGTCTGCCGCCGGTTATTACGCAACGCAAGCGGGTCTGAAGGTCCTGATGATCGATGCCCACCGTCCTCCCCATGCAGAGGGCAGCCATCATGGCGACACCCGGCTTATTCGCCACGCCTACGGTGAAGGCGAGCGCTATGTTCCGCTGGTGCTTCGCGCCCAGACGCTATGGGATGAACTGGCGAAGCTGACGGAAGAACGCATTTTCGAACGCACGGGCATCATCAACCTGGGCCCTGCCCGCTCTGATTTTCTGGCCAACGTTGAACAGAGTGCGAAAGCGTTTAATCTTGATGTGGAGAAGCTGGACGCGGCAGGCATCATGGCCCGTTGGCCAGAGATTGCCGTCCCGGACGATTATATCGGCCTGTTTGAAGCCAACTCCGGGGTCTTACACAGTGAAACGGCCATCAAAACCTGGATCGATCTTGCGGAAAAAGCGGGCTGCGCTCAGCTCTTTAACTGCCCGGTGGAATCCCTCACTCATCACGCTGACGGCGTTACGGTCACCACTGCGGACGGAGAATATTCAGCGTCCCGTCTGCTGATTAGCGCAGGTACCTGGGTCACCCGTCTGCTGCCCGAT
Source organism: Enterobacter cloacae complex sp. OE43NF (assembly GCF_023544405.1). Taxonomy (NCBI): domain Bacteria; kingdom Pseudomonadati; phylum Pseudomonadota; class Gammaproteobacteria; order Enterobacterales; family Enterobacteriaceae; genus Enterobacter; species Enterobacter cloacae complex sp. OE43NF. Next base: position 12,973 of record NZ_JAMJFW010000016.1, on the reverse strand, counting down.
CTGCCTGTTCAGCCGGTGCGCAAGGTCTTCTCCTGGTTCCAGTCGGATGGCCGTTACAGTGCACAGAATAAATTCCCGGCATTTACCGGGGAGTTACCGAACGGCGATCAGTTTTACGGCTTCCCGTCTGAGAAAGACGCGCTCAAAATCGGAAAACACAATGGCGGGCAGGCGATCTCCTCCCCTGAAGAGCGTAAACCGTTCGGTGCATACCCACAGGATGGCTCCGAAGCGTTTACCTTCCTGCGCAATATCCTGCCGGGCGTAGGCGGTTTACTGTATGGTGCTGCCTGCACCTACGACAACACGCCGGACGAAGACTTCATCATTGACACCTTGCCGGGGCATGACAACACGCTGCTTATCACTGGCCTCAGTGGTCATGGCTTCAAGTTCGCCTCCGTGCTGGGCGAAATCGCTGCGCAGTTTGCCCAGGGGATCGCACCGCAGTTTGATCTCACCCCCTTCTCACTTTCGCGTTTTAGCAGATAATCCGCCGCGGGTTTCGGACGTCCGGAACCCGTTTTCCAGACAGAAAACGGGACATTATGCGCAGGATCGTTGGCTTTCTTATCAATAACATTCGTGAGCATTTTATGCTCTATATTTTATTATGGGTGCTGCTGGCACTCATCGATATTATTTACATTGTATTTTACTGAAAAGTGAAGCTGACAATTACTGACATTACTTTAGGTTAGCTTAATCTTTTGCTTGCTGCTTATTCCGCCTTGGACGAAGCGATTGAATTACATTTGCGGATCATTTTCAAAACTGCTGAAATAAATAAAATAAAAATCTATATTCAATTATTTCAGTTGCAATATCATTTATTCCCGTTCATTTTTACTATTCTGTTTTTCTTCGAATGGTCATTCTGATGCAATTGCGTAACTCCTCTCAGCGCTACGGAATAATATCCATGTGTTTACACTGGATAGTTGCTCTTACCGTTTATGCAATGTTCGGACTGGGTCTGTGGATGGTGACACTCAGTTATTACGACGGCTGGTATCACCAGGCACCAGAACTGCATAAAAGCATCGGCATCCTGCTGATGATGACGTTGGTTATTCGCGTGATCTGGCGTCACATTTCCCCGCCGCCCGCCGCGCCCAAAACCCACAGTAAATTAACGCGTGTCAGCGCGGTTGCCGCGCACGTTACGCTCTATATCCTGCTGTTCGCCATTCTGATTAGCGGCTATCTCATTTCCACTGCAGACGGCAAGCCGATTAACGTCTTTGGCCTGTTTGAGGTTCCGGCCACGCTCTCTGACGCAGGGGTTCAGGCCGACACCGCAGGCGTGGTGCATCTCTGGCTCGCGTGGAGCGTGGTGATCCTGTCTGTCCTGCACGGGCTTGCCGCCCTTAAACACCATTTCATCGATAAAGACGATACGTTAAAGCGCATGCTTGGCCGTTCGTCAGTTGACTCTGGAGCATAAAATGAAAAAACACCTGCTGGGTATCGCATTAGGTTCTCTGTTATTCACCACCGGTTCTGCCGTGGCGGCTGATTATAAAATTGATAAAGAAGGCCAGCATGCTTTCGTCAATTTCCGTATTCAGCACCTCGGTTATAGCTGGCTGTACGGTACCTTTAAAGATTTTGACGGCACATTCACCTTTGACGATAAAAATCCTGCCGCCGATAAGGTCAATGTGACCATTAATACGAATAGCGTCGACACCAACCATGCAGAGCGCGATAAACATTTGCGTAGTGCGGAATTCCTGAATGTATCAAAATTCCCACAGGCGACCTTTACGTCGACCGAGGTGAAGAAAGAAGGTGAGAAGCTGAATATTACCGGTAATCTGACGCTCAATGGCGTCACGAAACCGGTGACCCTGGAAGCCAAATTACTCGGCCAGGGTGACGATCCGTGGGGTGGCAAACGCGCAGGTTTTGAAGCCGCAGGGAAAATTCATCTGAAAGATTTTAATATCACCACGGATTTGGGTCCGGCGTCTCAGGACGTAGAACTGATTATTTCCGTTGAAGGTGTTCAGCAGAAGGCATAATAAACACGCCCGGCAGGGTTTGACGTTGCCGGGCGTCATTATCATTCCGGGTCAGGAATACCCAGTTTGGTATTCAGGCGGCCACGGGATTTATTAAAAATCTTATTGCCGTTTTCACGTCCCGCACGACGGCGGCGCTGCTCCTCTTCCGGCAGCATGCTCTCTTCACTGCACAGTTCGCTACAGCAGCCGTTGAATTTCTCTGCGCACGCCGGGCACTGAATAAACAGCAGATGACAACCGTCATTTTTGCAGTTGGTGTGGGTATCGCACGGTGCGCCGCACTGGTGGCAATGGGCAATCACGTCTTCTGAAATACGCTCACCCATTCGCTCGTCAAAGACAAAGTTTTTACCGATAAAACGCACCGGTAACCCCTGCTCACGGGCACGGCGGGCATACTCGATGATACCGCCTTCGATATGCCAGACCTTATTAAATCCGTTATGTTTCATCCATGCGCTGGCTTTTTCGCAGCGAATACCGCCGGTGCAGTACATAACGATTTTCTTATCTTTATGTTCCTGCATCATCTCAACCGCTTTCGGCAGTTGCTCGCGGAAGGTGTCGGCCGGGATTTCCATTGCGTTCTCGAAATGGCCCACTTCATATTCGTAGTGGTTACGCATATCGATGAATACCGCGTCCGGGTCATCAAGCATCGCATTGACTTCCGCCGCCTTCAGGTATTCCCCCACATCGGCCGGGTTGAAGGCCGGGTCGTCAATGCCGTCTGCCACGATGCGCTCACGCACTTTCATACGCAGCACCCAGAATGATTTACCGTCATCGTCCAGGGCGATGTTCAGGCGTAAGCCGTTCAGCGCCGGATCGAAGCCGTAAAGAAAATCGCGGAAGGCGCTCACGTTGCTTTCCGGGATGCTGATCTGGGCGTTGATACCTTCACGCGCCAGATAGACGCGCCCAAAGACGTTCAGCGCGGTGAAGGCTTTATAAAGTTCATCGCGGGTCGCTTGCGGATCGTTGATCGTGAAGTATTTATAGAATGAGATGGTCGTGCGCGGTTCGGTTTCAGCCAACATACGCGCTTTCAACATCTCATTCGATACGCGGTTGTGTAACACTGGCATGGTGTACAAGTCCTGCAATCGTTATTGAGAAAGGAAAATCGGTCGGCATCATATAGCAAACAATAACAATTTACATCCACACAATTTACGCTACATTTCTGTCAGCCTGAACTATGCGTCATAACATTTGCTGCATTAGCGCGCGTTTCGACATCAGACATTTTGGCTATGTAGTAAAAAATGAGACACTAAGACCTTCAGGACGTTAGAAAACAGGACCGACATGACCCAATTACCGAAATTTACCGTCACCCTTTTGCATCCTCGCTATTGGTTGACCTGGCTTGGCATTGGCTTTTTATGGCTTCTGGTCCAACTCCCCTACCCGGTTATTTTCCGTCTGGGCAAAAGCCTGGGTCGTCTTGCGCAAACGTTTATGAAGCGTCGCGCCAGAATTGCCTACCGCAACCTTGAACTGTGCTTCCCGGACATGAGCGAGGCTGAACGTCATGACATGGTGACCAGGAATTTCGAGTCTGTCGGCATGGGGCTGATGGAAACAGGAATGGCGTGGTTCTGGCCGGACAAACGCATGGCGCGCTGGAGCGTCGTTGCCGGTACGGGGATGGAGCCGGTGCATTCGCTGCAGGCGAATCAGACGGGCGTGCTGCTGATTGGCGTACACTTTCTGACCCTGGAAATCGGCGCCCGTATGTTCGGTATGCAGGCGCCCGGCATTGGGGTTTATCGTCCAAACGACAACCCGGTTATTGATCTGATCCAGACCAATGGCCGTATGCGGTCCAACAAAAGCATGATCGACCGTAAGGATCTGAAGGGTATGATCCGCGCCCTCAAATCAGGTGAAGTAGTCTGGTATGCCCCCGATCACGACTACGGCCCGCAATCCAGCGTATTTGTTCCGTTCTTTGCCGTTGAAGAGGCGGCCACCACCACGGGCACCTGGATGCTGGCACGCATGTCCAAAGCCGCCATCGTCCCTTTTGTTCCGCGCCGCAAACCGGATGGTTCGGGTTACGAATTGATTATGCTGGAGCCCGAACTGGCGCCTCCACTGGATGATGCTGAGACCACCGCACGCTGGATGAACGGCATTGTCGAGAAATGCATTATGCTCGCACCGGAGCAGTACATGTGGCTGCACCGCCGCTTTAAAACACGGCCAGAAGGCACGCCGTCCCGCTATTAATTCCCCCTGCGGCCCTTTGGGCCGCTCCCTGTTTTAGCTTTAAAAGCTCTCCCTCATTGCGGCAATCATAACCCAGGCGCATAATTAGCAGGCTTATTACTTCATGCCTTACGGTGCGCTGCACCTCATTATGCGGATTGTTATGTCACCCTCAGATGCCCCCATAAACTGGAAACGTAACCTTACGGTTGCCTGGCTTGGCTGTTTTCTTACCGGCGCGGCGTTTAGCCTCGTGATGCCCTTTCTGCCCCTGTACGTTGAACAACTGGGCGTGACGGGCCACAGTGCGCTCAATATGTGGTCTGGTCTGGTGTTCAGCATCACTTTCCTCTTCTCCGCCATTGCTTCGCCGTTCTGGGGCGGCCTTGCCGACCGTAAAGGGCGTAAAATCATGCTGCTGCGCTCGGCGCTGGGAATGGCCATCATCATGGCGTTAATGGGTGTGGCGCAGAACGTCTGGCAGTTTCTGATTTTGCGCGCGCTACTTGGCCTGCTGGGAGGATTTATTCCCAACGCGAATGCGCTGATCGCCACTCAGATCCCGCGTCATAAAAGCGGCTGGGCGCTCGGGACGCTCTCAACCGGAGGCGTCAGCGGCGCCTTGCTGGGGCCTCTGGCGGGCGGCTTGCTGGCGGACAGCTATGGCCTGCGCCCGGTATTTTTCATTACTGCCAGCGTGTTGTTCCTCTGCTTTATCGTTACGCTGATCTGCATTCGTGAAAACTTCACCCCCGTCGCCAAAAAAGAGATGCTCCACGCACGGGATGTGCTGGCTTCACTCAAAAACCCCAGACTGGTACTGAGCCTGTTCGTGACGACCCTGATTATTCAGGTCGCGACCGGTTCGATTGCCCCTATTCTGACGCTGTACGTTCGCGATCTGGCAGGTAACGTGAGCAACATTGCGTTTATCAGCGGGCTGATTGCATCCGTACCCGGCGTGGCGGCGCTGCTTAGCGCCCCGAGGTTAGGGAAACTGGGAGACCGCGTCGGCCCGGAAAAGATCCTGATTTGTGCGCTGGTGATCTCCGTGCTGCTGCTCATTCCCATGTCGATGGTGCAATCACCCTGGCAGCTGGGCGTTCTGCGCTTTTTGCTGGGTGCCGCCGACGGGGCGTTACTGCCCGCCGTCCAGACCCTGCTGGTTTACAACTCTACGAACCAGATCGCCGGGCGTATCTTCAGCTACAACCAGTCATTTCGCGACATCGGCAACGTTACCGGCCCGCTGGTGGGGGCCGGGATCTCCGCCAGCTTCGGTTTTCGCGCCGTGTTTATCGTCACGGCGGGCGTAGTACTGTTTAATGCGGTTTACTCGTGGTTCAGTTTATCCCGGACATTACGGCCGGTGGCGGAATAAGACAAATACGTGACGGCTTATTTTCGCATTCATACTTGCAGAATCAGATATTCAGCTATTCTTTCCCTGAAACCTTCTGGAAAACAGGGAGACACCAATGACCATGTACGCCACGCTGGAAGAAGCTATTGATGCCGCTCGTGAAGAGTTCCTCGCCGATAACCCCGGCGTTGATGAAGAAGATGCGGACGTGCAACAACTCAATATCCAAAAGTATGTCCTTCAGGACGGAGATATTATGTGGCAGGCCGAATTCTTTGCTGACGAAGGTGAAGAAGGCGAATGTTTGCCGATCCTGAGCGGTGAAGGAGCTCAGGCCGTCTTTGATGGTGACTATGACGAAATTGAGTTGCGTCAGGAGTGGCTGGAAGAGAACACCCTGCACGAGTGGGATGAGGGTGAATTTCAGCTCGAGCCACCGCTGGATACGGAAGAAGGTCAAACCGCAGCTGACGAATGGGACGAGCGTTAATTACCGCTACTCATAGGGGCCATGGCTGGCATCGATGGGCAACAACAGCGTATCGAAAATCAGCGAGAACGGCAGATCGAGCACTGTCAGGTAGCGCCATGCGGAATCCCGGACATCCCATTTCACGCCCGGATAGTACTGATTCCCGTGGCCCTGCCCCGGAATGGTGCGACTGATGATGCTGCCGCAGCCGCTCAGCAGACATGCCATCATGACGACGATGATTATTTTCATCCGTTACCTCTAAAAAAATACCGGCGTTTAAGCCGGTATTTTATCTGGCGGGTGGCACATTGCTTACCCGCCCTACGTTGCCACTTACTTCGCCTTCAGCGCCAGCGGGTTAAGCTTCAGATCGTTGTAGTAGTTCACCCACGAGGAGTAGCGCTCCGGGGAAGACCACACACGGTAGTGCAGACGCGACATAGTCACCGGATCGCTTAACAGCACCAGACGGCGGTCGCGGTTAAGTTTCTCTGGCGTCTCGTTCAGCGCCTGTTCAACGTGACGATCGCGGGCAATCTCCAGCACCTTACTGGCACGGTGACGCGCGGTAGCCATTGCCGTTGCCAGGGCGTTAAACGACGGGTTAAACACAGCGTGCATAAAGCCATCATCCAGCGTACGACGGCGGTTCTGCTCCAGATAGGTGTCAGTATCCACCAGCACCTGCGGCGGCGAATACTCTTCCGGGATCAGGAACAGCTTCCAGCGTTTGGTACGCAGGCCAACCGTTGAGCGGCTTGAAATAACCGACACAAACGGCGACAGGATCAGCGAGAAGACAATCGGCGCCAGCCAGAACAGGAAGCGCAGATCAAGCCATGCCATCCCAGCAGCCCACACCAGCCCCAGCAGCAGCTGCGAGCCGTGACGCATAAAGGCTTCACCCCACGGCGTGGAGTCATCATCACGCTGCGGTGAGTTCCAGACCACTTCCCAGCCCAGGAACGCGCTGACCACAAACACGGTATGGAACAGCATACGTACCGGTGCCAGCAGCACGGAGAACAGCACTTCCAGCAGCAGTGAAACCGTTACCCGCCAGAAACCGCCATACTCCTTCGAGCCTTTGCACCAGATCAGAATGATACTGAGCAGCTTCGGCAGGAACAGCAGCACCATGGTGGAGGCAAACAGCGCTATCGCCAGCTCCGGACGCCACTGTGGCCACACCGGGAACAGCTGACGCGGTTGCAGGAAGTACTGCGGCTCCGTTAGCGCATGCACCACCTGCAGAGCCGTGGACAGCGCCAGGAACATAAACCACAGCGGCGCGGAGAGATAAGACATCACGCCGGTCAGGAACACCGCACGGTGAACCGGGTGCATCCCTTTCACGAGGAACAGACGGAAGTTCATCAGGTTCCCGTGACACCAGCGGCGGTCACGCTTAAGTTCGTCCAGCAGGTTCGGCGGCAGTTCTTCATAGGATCCAGGCAGATCGTAGGCAATCCAGACGCCCCACCCTGCACGACGCATCAGCGCCGCTTCCACGAAGTCGTGCGACAGAATCGAGCCGGCAAACGAACCTTCGCCCGGCAGCGGTGCTAGCGCACAGTGCTCAATAAACGGCTTCACGCGGATAATGGCGTTGTGACCCCAGTAGTGGGACTCACCCAACTGCCAGAAGTGCAGACCGGCAGTAAACAGCGGCCCGTAAACACGGGTGGCAAACTGCTGGCAACGCGCGTAAAGCGTGTCCATGCCGGACGCTTTTGGCGAAGACTGGATGATACCCGCGTTCGGGTTAGCTTCCATCAGACGCACCAGACCGCTCAGACAGTCACCGCTCATCACCGAGTCGGCGTCCAGCACCACCATGTAGCTGTACTGGTTACCCCAGCGACGGCAGAAGTCATCGATGTTCCCGCTCTTACGCTTCACGCGGCGGCGGCGGCGACGGTAGAAAATCTGCCCATCACCCTGCACTTCGGCAATCAGCTCCATCCAGGCCTTTTGCTCGGCAACGCAAATGTCCGGATTGTAGCTGTCGCTCAGGATATAGACGTCGAAATGGGCGGCGTTACCGGTCGCCTTAACGGACTCCCAGGTTGCGCGCAGCCCCGCGAATACGCGGTCAACGTCTTCGTTACAGATAGGCATAATTAGTGCCGTACGGTGCTCAGGATTAAGGGGTTCATCCCCGACCGTAGACGCCGAAATGCTGTATTTGTCTCGTCCCATCAGCAGCTGCAGGAAGCCCATCAGCGCGGTCCAGAAACCGGCCGAAACCCAGCAGAAGAGAACGGCGAACAGCAGAAGAATGCCACTTTGCAGGATATACGGCAGCAGTTGCATGAAGGAGACCCAGATATCCTGGCCCATCATGTCTGCCGGGTTGATCAGCGCCCAGCCCTGGTAAGGCAGAATCGTCTTCATGTACCAGGTTGCGACAACCGTCTGCGCCAGCGTCAGCAGCAGAAGAATGTAGCGACGGATCGTCCCCACGGTACGCCATTTCTGTTCGGAGGCCTGCTCTTCTTTTGTCAGACGCGACAGATAGCGTGGCGTCACGTCACGCCCGCGCAGGCGATCCCAGAAGCGGCCAATCGGGTTGGTACGCCAGGGGTCGGGGAACATGGAAGAACGCGTTGCTTTCGGCATCGCCTGAAGCTGATCGCGTCCTTCGTCGTCTTTAATCAACTGCCCTTCTGCCAGCGAGTCCGGCCATGCCTGCTCCAGACGTGCCTTCACTGACCCCAGCGGAGAATCATCATCACGTGAAAACTGACGATGTTCCCCATCCAGCGCGGCATGTACCGCGCGGATGTTGCTCTCAGGCAGTGCCGCTTTTTCGATATCCGTCAGCGGCATGGCATCAATATATTCAGATGTATTATTCATTGGCAGGTAGCTGATAGCTCCAGGTTTCACTCAGCGGCTGATCGTTACTGACCAGCGCAGCGCGCATTTCAGTGGTCTGTTTCGGATCTTTCACTTTCACGCGCAGGGTCAGACGCCACCCTTTCGTTACCGGGTTGTAACGTACGGTGTTCTCAACGATCTCACCGTTATCACCGATGCTGGCCTGGGCGGTCACGGCAGTATCTGGCGCCAGTTTCTTCATGTCCTGGCCGGTGAAGTCCACCACGAAAGCGACGGTACCGTCAGGCTGACGGATAAGGTTAGACTGTTTCACGTCACCCGTTGAACGGCGAGTCTGCATGACATACGCGTTATCCGGCGCATGCAGTTTGTCTTCGTCGCGGCTAAAGGTGATCGTGTATTTGAAGTTCATCTCTTTCCCGGCTTCCGGCAGCTGATCCGGCGTCCAGTAAGCGACGATGTTATCGTTGGTTTCATCATTGGTTGGGATTTCAACCAGTTCAACCTTCCCTTTGCCCCAGTCACCTTTCGGGGTCACCCACGCGCTTGGACGCAGGTCGTAGCGGTCATCCAGATCTTCAAAGCGAGAGAACTGACGGCCACGCTGCAGAAGGCCGAAACCTTGCGGGTTTTCCATCGCAAAGCTGCTGACAGCCAGATGTTTCGGGTTGTTCAGCGGACGCCAGATCCACTCACCGTTACCGGCATGAATAGACAGGCCGTTGGAATCGTGCAGTTCAGGACGGAAGTTGGTCGCCGGTGACGGCTGGTTCGGCCCAAACAGGAACATACTGGTCAGCGGCGCAACGCCCAGTTTACCCACTTTGTCGCGCAGGTAGACTTTAGACTGCACGTCAACCACCGTGTCACGCCCTGGCATGATCACAAAGCGGTACGCGCCCGTTGCACGCGGGGAATCCAGCAGTGCGTAGATAGTCAGACGTTTATCCGTTGGTTTTGGACGTTCGATCCAGAACTCGCGGAAACGTGGGAATTCTTCACCTGATGGCAGCGCGGTATCAATAGCCAGGCCGCGCGCAGAAAGCCCGTACACCTGTCCCGCGCCAATAACGCGGAAGTAGCTGGCGCCGAGCATGCTGACGATTTCGTCGTTTTTATCTTTGCTGTTGATCGGGTAAAGCACCTTGAAGCCTGCAAAGCCCAGATCTTTAACCGTATCTTTGTCGTGCTGCACATCGCCAAAATTGAAGTAATCCGGGCTGTATTTGATTTTACGTACCGCCGTTGCCGTCACTTCATTGATGGCAACAGGGGTGTCGAAGTACATACCCTGATGATAAAACTCAAGCTTGAACGGGGTCTTAATATTGTTCCAGTACGCTTTATCGTGATTGAACTGGATCTGCTGATAGTCCGCATATTTCATGTCGCGGAAAACGGAGGGCAAGTTACTTTTCGGCGCTTCGTAGCTCTTGCCTGCCATCGATTTTGCCTGTTTTGCGACATCGTCGATGTTAAAGGCCAGTGCCGATGAGGTATACAGGGATAACACCACTGCAGCACCCAACCAACGCATTTTCATCATCTGTGGTTTATGTTTCATAATAAGTAAGCACTTCCCCCTTTGTGTGCTTATATCGATCCGATCCATTTTAATGGAAACTCAGGCAATCCGACAACATTATCACCGCTTTGTTCAGCTCGCTGGCTCAGGGATTAAGCAAATGAAAGAACCCGCTTTTCACTTTGCGTGCTTATCCTGGAGACAGGGTGTCGGTCTTGGTGTAGGGTTGGCTTCGAATGTAACCATTATGAGTCTTAGGGATAAGGCGAAAAGTCTGAGAATGCACAAAGTTATATGAGCACAACACCTGTAGAACGTGAATACTTCCTCGACTCGATCCGGGCATGGCTGATGCTATTGGGGATCCCCTTCCACATTTCACTGATTTACTCCAGCCACACCTGGCATGTTAATAGTCAAATGCCCTCCTGGTGGCTGACGCTGTTTAATGACTTTATTCACGCCTTCCGCATGCAGGTGTTTTTTGTCATTTCAGGTTATTTCTCTTATATGCTGTTTCTGCGCTACCCCATCAAGCGCTGGTGGAAAGTGCGCGTGGAGCGCGTCGGCATTCCGATGCTCACCGCCATTCCTCTGCTGACGCTGCCGCAGTTCATCATGTTGCAGTACGTAAAGGGTAAGGCGGAGAACTGGCCTAATCTGTCGCTATACGAAAAATACAACACCCTGGTTTGGGAGCTGGTGTCCCACCTCTGGTTCCTGCTGGTGCTGGTGGTCCTTACCACGGTCAGCGTGTTGATTTTTAGCCGCTTTCGCCGCCATTTAAGCGACAAAGCTAACGCCTTTTTCGCCAGTATCACCCTGGGAAAACTGTCGCTGCTCTTTTTGCTGCTGGGCATCGCCTATGCGGCAGTGCGACGGACGCTGTTTATTGTCTATCCGCCGATTCTGAGCGACGGATTATTCAATTTTGTGGTGATGCAGTCGCTGTTCTACATTCCCTTCTTTTTAATCGGGGCGCTGGCCTTTATTTATCCGAAGCTTAAATCGCTGTTTACGACGCCCTCACCGTGGTGTGCTTTTGGTGCCGCCATCGCGTTTGCGGCCTATCTTTTAAATCAGCGCTACGGCAGCGGCGATGCGTGGATGTATGAAACCGAGAGCGTCATTACCATGCTGCTGGGCCTGTGGATGGTGAATGTGGTCTTTGCGCTGGGCCACCGGCTGCTTAATTTTAAGTCCAGCCGCGTCACCTATTTCGTCAATGCTTCGCTGTTTATCTATCTGGTGCACCACCCCCTGACGTTGTTCTTCGGGGCCTATATCACACCGCATATCGCCTCCAACACGCTGGGCTTCTTTACCGGGCTGGTCTTTGTGATTGGAATCGCCATCGTGCTTTACGAAATCCATCTGCGGATACCGCTTCTGCGTTTCCTTTTCTCCGGGAAACCGCAGGTAAGAGCATCATAAAAAAACGCGGCGCACTCAGTGCGCCGCGTGTGTTTCAGGTCTCTAATTCCTGTCCGCGCTGGGTCAACAGCCGCTGATAAAGATGCAGTGTCTCCTCATCGAAACAGACAAATGTCACTTTTTCGGGCATCGGTTTAAGCGACAGGTAACGATACACGGTGTCTACCGCAATCGTCGCTGCGGCAGCTTTCGGATAGCCATACACTCCGGTGCTGATGGCCGGAAACGCCATGGTTTTATAGCCATTATCAGCGGCCAGACGCAGGCAGTTTCGGTAGGCCTCTTCGAGGATACTCGCCTCATGCCGATCGCCGCCATGCCATATTGGCCCCACGGCATGAATCACCGCTTTCGCGGGAAGATCGCCCGCAAGCGTAATAACGGCATGACCCGGTGGGCACTCCCCCTGTTGCTGACGCACAGTCTTGCAGGCTTCCAGCAGTTGCGGTCCGGCAGCCCGGTGGATAGCGCCATCCACGCCACCGCCGCCCATCAGTGACGGATTGGCTGCATTGACGATCACATCAACGTGCATCGTCGTGATATCGCCATGAATAACGTCAATTTGCGGTTTCATAAATACCCTCTGCTTCCCGCCATTTTCTTAAGTGTATCGCAGAGGTACCCGAGAGAAAAAACTATCGGGAAAAACCTCTTCCGCCGTAAAGCGGAAGAGCACACATCAGCGGTACTGAATTTGTACCACCGCGAGCGTTTTTTCAGGATTGAGGTACTTCATGCTTAGGGTGGCGAGGCTGGTATCGGTCACATGGCCATTAAGTGCATCTTCATAACTGACCATGCGCGTATGAATCCGGTTATTTTCCGGGCATGACAACGCAAACTGCCGCGTTTGTGCAGTCACTTCACAGGGGTCGGCGACAATCGCGCCGCGAAAATGAATAACCCCACCCTCAACAACCGTCGCCGCAAAAACCGGGGTTACAAAAAGAGAAACGAGCAGACTAAAACCAGAAGCGAGTTGAGCGATATATTTGGTCACGTGTATGTACTCCTCAATGAAAATCGTCCTTGAGGGGTAAAAGCGCTCCATTAAAGCAAACGTAGTTTCACGTTCCGGAACT